>JALQYS010000333.1 GCA_023254015.1 Paracoccaceae bacterium | reverse complement strand
CTGCCAGTGGTGGTGAATACGCATCTTACCCCACGGCGCACACGGGGCGCGCCCGCGGCTGTCAGTCGAACTTGCGGCTGGGCGCCAGAACCAGCGCCTCGCCTTTCAGCACAACCGTATTGCCCACCGCGCAATGGGTTTCAAGGGTCACGCGGCGGCGGGCATGGTCGATAGCCGTCACCTTGACCACGGCCTCGACCATGTCACCGGGGCGGACAGGCGCCATGAACTTGAGCGACTGGCCCAGATAGACCGTGCCATGGCCCGGCAGTTGCTCGCCGATCACGGCCGAAATCAGCCCCGCCGTCAGCATTCCATGCGCGATTCGGCCCTGAAAGATGGTGTCCTGCGCATAGGCGTCATCCAGATGCACCGGGTTGCGGTCGGTCGAAACCTCGGCAAAGAGCTCGATATCCCGGTCGGTCACGAGCTTGCGCAGATTGCGCGTCATGCCGATTTCAAGGTCTTCGATGCAGATCGTGCCGCGGGGCATATTGTCCAGCATGGGGTGATTCCCGTTCATCATGGCCAAAGCATAGCCTGTGCTGCAGCGCAGAACAACAGGCGCGCGAAGCATTCGTGCCAAATCGCGCATGATGGCGCAATTTTGTTACAAGGCCGGTCAGCCCAGGTGGCCCATCGCATAGGTCGGATAGATGCGCTGGGTTTCGATCCATTGGTCCAGCAGCGCCTTGTCGGGCCTTGCGCTGTCGGGGCCGAAATGTGCTGCCGCGATGCCGCCGGTGATGAACAGCGTGTCCAGCCCCTCGGCCATGCCGCCCTGAATGTCGGTGGCAATTCCGTCCCCCACGCACAGGATGCGCGGCTCCTCAAGGCCCAGTTGCCTGCGGGCAAGATCATAGATCGGCGGATGCGGCTTGCCGTAATAGAACACGGTCCCCCCCATCGCCGCGTAATCCTCGGCCAGGGCGCCGGCGCAATACAGCCGCTTGTCGCCCATGTCGACGATGATATCGGGATTGGCACAAAGCATCGGCAGGCCGCGCGTCTTGCCCAGCAGCAGTTGGGCGCGATAGTCGGCGGGCGTTTCGGTCAGATCATCCTCAAGGCCGGTGCAGACGATGCCTGTCGCCTCCAGGATCCCCACCCGGTCGGGCGCCACGGCCCCCGGTGGCAGGATGGTGAAGAAATCCTCATCCTTCACCGCGCCGATGTGGAACACCTTCTGCCCCACGGCCCCTTGCAGCATCGCCGCCTGCGCCGCATCGCCGGACGACACCACCAGATCCCAGGCCTCGCGCGGTACGCCCATGCGGTCCAGTTGTGCAATCACCGTGGCATTGGGGCGCGGGGCGTTGGTCACAAGCGCCACCTTGCCGCCGCCCGCGCGAAAGCCCTTCAGCGCGGCGACCGCCTCGGGGAAGGGGGTCTTGCCATTGTGCAGGCAGCCCCAGAGATCGCAGAACAGGGCGTCATACTGCCCGGCAATTTCGGACAGCGAGGAAATCAGACGGGTCATCGGGGCCTCCGGGCGTTTTGCCGCTTGTGGCATGGCCGGGGCGCGGCTGCAAATGTCGCGTTGCGCAGGGGCGGGGCTGGACATATATCGGTTGCGGAATGTGAATGAGGTGCCCCATGTTGTCCCGCCGCCTGTTGATCGCCGCGCCAGCTCTGCTGCCCCTAACGCTTCTGCCCCTTGCCGGGACGGCGCGGGCCGAGGGCTTTGAAACCCGGCCCTTGACGGTGGCCGAGATGCAGGCCTCCGGCGGGGTGATCGTGGATATCCGCACGCCCGAGGAATGGGCTGAAACCGGGGTGATCGAGGGCGCCCGGCTGGTGACCTTCGAAGGCGCACAGGCCTTTATCGCGGCCCTTGGTCCCGATCTGGCCGATGGGCGCGATCTGATCCTTGTCTGCCGGTCGGGCCGGCGCACGGCGGCGGCGGCCGAGGCGCTGCAATCGATGATCCCGAACCGCATCATCACCGTCGAGGGCGGCATGGGCCGGATCATCGGTGAAGGATACCAGACCGTCGCGCCGTAATGGAAAAGGCCGGGCATTTGCCCGGCCTTGCCGAATTTTCGACGAAAATTCGTGGTCTTACATCTTCAGCGCCGGGATGATCTGCTTCTTGCGGCTCATCAGGCCGGGGATCACCACGGTATCGCCGGTGACCTTCACGCCGAACGAGGCTTCGGCCATCTGCTTGACCAGATCGTTCGGCACCAGAAGGGTGGCCTCTTCCTTCAGGATGTCGATGACGAACAGCAGCACCTGATCGGCCCCATCCTCTTTCGCCACGTCGACCATCGAGTTCATCAGGCTGGCCTTGCGGTCCAGCACGACGGCAGGAGAGGTGGTCTCCAGCACCGAGACGCGCAGCTCCTTGCCCGCGACGTTGTATTCCTTCGAATCCATGCGCAGCAGTTCCGCGTCCGAGAAGGACGACACGTCCGACTTGGCCGCAAACATCTGGGCGGCGAATTCGGGGATGTTCACGCCCAGATCGGCGGCCAGCTTTTCGGCCACGGCGCGGTCATGGGCGGTGGTGGTGGGGCTGCGGAATTCCAGCGTGTCGGACAGGATGCAGGTCAGCATCGCGCCCTTGATGGCTTTCGGCGCCTTGGCGACATCGGCGCCCATCAGGTCGGGCATGATGGTGGCGGTGCAGGCCAGCGGGCGGATGGTGATGTCGATCGGGGTCTTGGTCTTGATGCCGCCCACCAGCATGTGGTGGTCGATGATGCCCTGGATCTTGGCGTCATTGATCGAGAGGGGCAGTTCGGCCGGGTTGTTGGTGTCGACGATCACCACCTTGTCGTCCGCCGTCACGTCCGCGATGATCGCGGGCTTGTCCAGCCCCCAGTGGCGCAGCATGAAGGCGGCCTCGGTGTTGGGTTCGCCCAGAAGAACGGCCTTGGCCGGGGTGTTCTTCACCTCCGACAGATACCAGGCCCAGGCGATGGGCGAGCCGGTGGAATCGGTGTCGGGGGATTTGTGGCCGAAAACGAGCGTGGTCATGGGAAGCCTCGGGACTATGGGTTTGGCGTGGCTTATAGGTGCGGCGCCTTGCTTTGTCACGGGGGCGGGCCGAGGTTGCGGCGAAATGCTGCGTTGCAGCAACAGCCGGTCAACGGCCGCGCGCCTGTGACAGGATGAACCAGCCCACGGCCAGCATCACCAGCGCCCCTCCGGCCAGGGTTGGCCCCGAGGGCGTTTCGGAAAACATCAGCCAGACCCAAAGTGGCGTAAGCGGGGTTTCCAGCGCGCCCATCAGACCCGTCACCACCGGCGGCGCGCGGCGCGAGCCAGAGACGAAAAGCGCAAAGCCCAGGGTCGAATTCACCAGGCCGAAGGCGACCATCATGGTCACCGTGGCGGGCGTGATTCCGTCCAGCGTGGCGAAGGGCAGGCAGGCCAGCGGCGCCCAGACGGCCGAGACGATGCCGGCGGCCAGCGCGTGCATCGCGGGGCGGGCGCGGGCGATGACGATGATTCCCGCCATCGAGGCCACCATGCCCACCGCCATCAGATCGCCCAGCCAATGCCCGTCACCGCCAAGGCCCACCATCACCACCGCCCCCGCCAGCGCCAGCGCCGAAGCCAGGAGTGCTGCGCGCGACGGGGCCTCGCGCAGCACCAGCCAGCCAAGCGCGGCCGCGGCAAAGGGCACGGTGGCATAGATGATCGCGACGTTGGCAATGGTCGTGGCCTTAAGTGCCCCGACGAAGAACAGCATGCCAAGGCCCGAGCACAGCGCGTAAAGCCAGCCTACGCCTCCAAGCCGGGCAAAATCGCCAAGCCCCGCGCGGCCCTTCAGCACCAGAAGTGTCGCGAAAAGCCCCGCCGCCCCGGCAAGCCCGCGCCACAGGATGACCGTGGGCGTATCCAGCGGGATGGACCGGGCAAAAAGGCCCGAGGTGCTCCAGGCCAGAGTCGCGCCGAACAGCAGGAGATAGGCTCTGCGGTCCATCAGAAGGGCAGGGGGGCTTTGGGCAGGCCGGGCCATTGGGCAGGCTCGTGGCCATAGATCACCGCCGCCCCCTGGCTCTGCGCGAGGGTTGCGAGCTTGTGAAAGCTTGCCGCTGCGGTGATGGGGTCCATCGCATCGGCAAACTGCTCGTCCGGTTCCGACATCCGGTTGATCGCATCGGCGGCCAGAATCACCTGCCGCCCATCGGGCAGGGAAACCAGCGCCGACAGATGTCCCGGCGTATGGCCGGGCGTGGCCAGCAGGGTCAGCCCGTCACAGATCGCCAGATCGCCCGCCACCGGCCTGCACTGGCCCTCTGGCCAGTCAAAGGGCGCGCCGTTGCCCCAATAGATCGGCGGCGCGGCAAGTTCGGCGGCCCCGACAAGGATCCGGCAGGACAGGAGCGGCAGGGCGCCCATATGGTCGATATGGCCATGCGACAGAAGGCACAGCGTGATATCGTCGGGCGTCAGCCCCAGAAGCGCCAGTTGCCCCGGCAGGGTCCGGACGGCAGAATGGTTGACCAGACGGCCGAAGCCGGACAGCCCGTCGCGGGCATCGGTGGCGGCTTGGTCATGCGCATAGGCCGGGTCAAAGCCGGTGTCGAAAAGGATCTTCGCCCCCCGGTCCGTGACCAGCAGAAACCCCGGAATGCCGATCAGCCGCTTGCCGGGGCCCACGTCGAACAGGCCGAAATCCAGCACATGCAGCCGGTCGATGCGGTGGCCGGGCAGGATCATTGGAAGGCCAGCCTTTCGACGGTAAAGCCCTCGGCCCGCAGCAGTTCCAGCACCCCTTCCTGCCCCGACAGATGCAGCGCGCCAAAGGCCGCCAGCACCGGGCCCTCGGCCGCCGCCGCCGTCAGCACCGCAATCCAGCCCCGGTTGCGCCGGTTCATCATCGCCTCTTCCATCACCGCGAATTCATGGGCCACCTTGTCGGGCGTATACCCCTCCAGCGTCAGGGCCTGCGCCCGGCTGAATTCCCAGATCAGGCGCGATTCTTCGGCGAAATAGGCGTCGGCCATGGTGACGGACATGTCCTCGGACTGATCCTCGAGCGCCAGAGTCGCCGTGATCATTGACAGTTGATCCGCGCGCGTGAAGCTGCCGAAGATGCCGAAGATGGTGTCGTAAGGCTCCAGCGCGCTCACGGGCAGGCCGCGCGCCCGGGCGGCCTCGATCAGCCGGGCGTCCAGCCCCTGATCCTCGCCCATGGCGTCCAGCGCGCAGGGCGGGATGGACAGCAGCATCGCCAGATACCAGGGCTGCATCTTGGCCGCCATGAAGCCCGGCACGCCGCGCGCCTGCATCGCGGCCGAAAGCCGCTGCCAGACATCGGCCGGCAGATCCTCGGGCAGGGTGGGGCCATCGGTGACCACCATCAGCGCCGGATCGGCCGCAAGACGCGCCTTGAGCGCCGCCATCTCTTCCGGCCCCGCCTCGACGAGGAGCGTTGTTGCCTTCTGCAAGGCAGGCTCTAGCCGCCGCATCGTGGCATCATGGCGCGGGTCGTCCATGTGATAGGTGCCAACCAGCGTGATTTCTTGCCCCGCTTTCGTGGCCCGCCACATATTGCCCTGTGCAAAAGGCACAGCATGGCTTTGGGCGTAAAGAGCGGTGCGCTCGGCCTCGGGCAGGGTGGCGATCAGGTTCTGGCCCAGACATTCGGCCCGGGCGGGCAGGGCAAGGCCAAGCAGGCAAAGCGCAATCGGGACAAGCTGGCGCAACATGGAATGCTCGGACTTGGTGAGGATGGGCGCCAAGGTGGCACGCGGCCGGGCCAAGGCCAAGAGGAAAGCCCCGCCCCGATCGGCAGAATTTTTTGCAAGCCCACCGTTGACAGCCGCGCCGCATGTGCCTAACTCATGCGGCGTTAGCACTCGCTTTGGCTGAGTGCTAATCCCAATCAAACCTGGAAACCCAAGGGAGAGTTACCAGATGGCTTTCAAACCGCTGCACGACCGCGTCGTGGTTCGTCGCGTCCAGTCCGAAGAGAAAACCAAGGGCGGGCTGATCATCCCCGATACCGCCAAGGAAAAGCCCGCCGAGGGCGAAGTGGTGGCCGTCGGCGAAGGTGCGCGCAAGGACTCGGGCGAGCTGATCGCGATGTCGGTCAAGGCCGGCGACCGCGTTCTGTTCGGCAAATGGTCGGGCACCGAAGTCACCCTGAACGGCGAAGAGCTGCTCATCATGAAGGAAAGCGACATCATGGGGATCATCTCCTAAGTCGCCTTTCCCCGCACGATGGGCCAATGGCCCATCCTACGAAACCGCATGAATTGAAGGAGTAGCACGATGGGTGCGAAAGACGTTCGTTTTGATACCGATGCCCGCGACCGCATGCTGCGCGGCGTGAACATCCTCGCTGACGCTGTGAAGGTGACCCTGGGCCCGAAAG
>JALQYS010000318.1 GCA_023254015.1 Paracoccaceae bacterium | reverse complement strand
GATGTCGGCTGGACCATCGGCGGGCTGGATGTGGAACGCTTTACCCTGCGCTTTCCCTTTTCCTGGCGCAAACAGCGGCGGCTGTTTGACAGCTATGTGCGGCTGCAGCGCCGGCTTGGCTTCAAGCGGCGCATCCCGGCGGGCATCGTGCCCCATCTGGGCAGCCAGTGGTGGTGCCTGACGCGGCAAACCCTGTCGGCCATCCTCGACAACCCCGAGCGGAACGAGATCGACAGCTATTTCCGCCGGGTCTGGATTCCGGACGAAAGCTATTTCCAGACACTGGTCCGGCAGGTGTCGGCCAATGTCGAAAGCCGCTCTCTCACGCTGTCGAAGTTCGACTTTCAGGGCAAGCCGCATATCTTTTACGACGACCACCTGCAGATCCTGCGCCGGTCTGATTGCTTTGTCGCCCGCAAGATCTGGCCTCATGCCGACCGGCTGTATGCCACCTTCCTGTCGGATGACACCGGCAATCAGGCCGCGGCCGAGCCGAACCCGGGCAAGATCGATCGGCTTTTCGCCCGCGCCGTCGAACGGCGCACCAAGGGCCGGGCCGGTCTTTACATGCAGTCGCGCCACCCCAACGAAAACTGGGAGAATGGCCGCACCGCCGCGCCCTATTCGGTGTTCGAAGGCTTTTCCGACCTGTTCGAGAATTTCGAAACCTGGCTGGGCAAGGCCACCGGAACGCGCGTGCACGGCCATCTTTTCGCGCCGGACCGGGTGCATTTTGCCGGGGGCGATACCGTCTATAACGGCGCGATGTCCGACAGCGCCGCGATGCGCGACTATAACCCGAAGAGTTTCCTGACAAACCTGATCTGGAACACCCGGGGTGAACGGCAGTGCTTTCAGTTCGGGCCTGCCGACAATCAGGATCTGATCTGGTTCATGGCGGGCGATTCCAATGCCCAGATTTCGGTGATTTCAGGGGCTTGGGCGATTCCGCTGTTCCACTCGAACCGCAATTTCGGCGAAATCCGGCGCGAGGCTGCCCAGCTGCAAAAGATCGAGGCAGAGTTCCTGAATGTCTTGCGCGCCTCCTGGGTCAAGGCCCGGGTGCGGACATGGACGCTGGCGGAATTCGTGGAAAACCCGATGGAGCCCTTGCAGACCATCGTCGATGAGATCAGCCCGCGCAGTCTGCGGCGCTTGACCGAGGCGCCGCGACTGGCTGATCTGACCGGCTTTGGCCAGTTCCTGCAAAACCTGCGCAATCAGGGCATGCAACCGGTGCTCATGGGCGATTTTCCGGCGACGGGCGGGCTGCCGAACACGACCTCGCGGCGCGGCAGGCCCTATCTGGTCAAGTGATCAGGCGGCCTGCGGCGCCTTGGATTCAGTCAGAATGGCGTAAAGCTTGGCCGGATCGACATTCGCGCGCAGCTTGGCGCAGATGCCGGGATCCCGCATGGTGCGGCTGACCAGCGCCAGCGCCTTGAGGTGATCCACGCCCGAATCCTTTGGTGCCAGAAGACAAAACACCAGATCGACCGGCTGGCGATCAACGCTTTCGTAATCCAGCGGCTTTTCCAGCCGCAGGAAAATGCCGGTAATCCGCTCCAGCCCGACAAGGCGCGCATGGGGGAGGGCAATACCATTGCCCACCCCGGTTGGCCCCAGGCTTTCACGTTCCTGCAGGCCGTCAATGGCCGTGGCGGCGGACAGGCCATAAGCCTGGGCCGCGATTTCGCCCAGCTCCTGAAACAGCCGCTTCTTGGATGTAAGCTGCCCGATAACCCGCACAGCGGCGGGGGTCAGTAGTTTCGACAGATCCATCGGCCGTTCCCGTATCCGCCACCCTTGCAGGCAGCCTATTTGCTGTTTCGCGGATCGATCCAGCCGATATTGCCGTCATCCCGGCGATATACGACGTTCACCCCGCCATGTCCTTCGTTGCGGAACACCAGCATGCGCTGACTGCCAAGCTCAAGCTGCATGACCGCTTCGCCGACGGTGATCGAAGGAATCTTCGTCTCCATCTCGGCAACCACAACCGGCTGCAACTCGCCGACGTCCTCGTCTTCGGGTTCCTCAGTTGGGGCGAGGATATACGAGGATGCCCCGCCGAATTCAACAGGGGCCGGACGGTTCTGGTGATGGTTGCGGATGCGGCGCTTGTAGCGGCGCAGCTGCTTGTCCATCTTTTCACGGCAGGATTCGAAGGCCGCATAGATCTCCGGTGCGTGGCCCTTGGCCTGCGCGCTCAACCCGGTTGAAAGATGGATGGTCGCCTCGCAGACATATTCATACGCCGACTTGGAAAACACCACCACCGCCTCGGTCGGACGCTGGGCATACTTCTCCACCACTTCGCCAAGTTCGGCCTTCACATGGGTCTGAAGCGCCTCACCAATGTCGATGTGCTTGCCGCTGATCTGATAGCGCATGATGCCTCCTTCGCGCAGGTGAACAGTCCCGAGCATCTGCCGGGGACTGGGAAATTATCGTTGTTTTTCGGGGCTTTCCGGCAACCACAAGGCCCTTGTCGCGGGACGGGAGACCGACCGCATCGTCAGGACCGGGAAGGGCGAATGACGGTTGCATCCCTTTCATTTGGGGACGCCCGAGGCCACTTGTCAACCGTGCGGTTGCGCGCATTTGAATTTGTCGCGGCGGTCTGCCGAAACGGGCAGAATCCGTTTGCCGGACCGCTGGCAGGACACTAGACTTCGCCGCGCAAGCCGGGGTCAGCCCATGCGGAAATTCTGGCCCAGATAGACCCGGCGCACGGTTTCGTCGCGCACGATCTCGTCGGTGGTCCCGCTCATCAGAACCGTGCCATCGTGCAGGATATAGGCGCGATCCACGATTTCCAGCGTCTCGCGCACATTGTGATCGGTGATCAGAACGCCAATACCGCGCGATTTCAGATCCTGCACCAGATGGCGGATTTCACCCACCGCGATCGGGTCAACGCCGGCAAAGGGTTCGTCCAGCAGAAGATATTTCGGATCGGCAGCCAGACAGCGGGCAATCTCGACGCGCCGCCGCTCCCCCCCCGACAGCGCCAGCGCCGGGGCGCGGCGCAGGTGGGTGATCGAGAATTCCCCCAGCAACTCTTCCAGACGCTCGCGCCGCTTGTGCCTGTCGGGTTCACGAATCTCCAGCACCGCCAGAATGTTGTCCTCGACCGACAGCCCCCGGAAGATCGACACTTCCTGCGGCAGATAGCCGATACCTAAGCGGGCCCGGCGATACATCGGCAGCGCGGTGACATCATGTCCGTCGATCAGCACCTGACCGCCTTCGGGCGTGACCAGACCGGCGATGGAATAGAAGGTCGTGGTCTTGCCACAGCCATTGGGACCCAGAAGCGCGACCACCTCACCCCGGTTCAACTGGATCGAGACATCGCGGATCACCAGACGCCGTTTGTAACTCTTGCGCAAGCTGCGGATCGTCAGACCGCCTTCGCCTTCGGTGACCGCCAGATTCGGCCGGGACATCAGTTGCCCCCCGGCGTGAAGGTAGTGGTCACGCCCCCCTCCATCCGACCGGTGCCCGATTTCAGGTTGATGCGCAGCCTGTCGCCCTTGATTGCGGTTGCGTCCTGCGTCATGAGCACGCCGCCCGACATGACCACCTCGCCGCTGCCGATGGTGTAGATGGCGCTTTGCGCCTCGGCGGCGTCGGTGGCATTGACCAAAAGCACCCCGCCGGTGGCATGCAGCCGGGCGATGGCCTTGCCGGTGGCGTCATATTCGACCCGCACTTCGCCCGCCTGCATCCGCATTTCACCCTGTTTGACCAAGACATCGCCCGCGAATGTGGCCGTGCCATCGGCCTGATTGACGGTCAGGTTCTCGGCCGTGACCTCTACCGGCAGCGAGGTATCCGCCCGGAGTCCGCCGAAGGAAACAGAAGTGTCCTGCGCAAGGGTCGGACCAGAGGCGAGGCCAAGGGCCAGGGCAAGAAACACAGGGATGAAACGTTCAAGCATAAGGGAAATCCGTCAGGGCTGGGGCTGGTATATCAGGCGGACGCCCTTGTTGAAAACCATAACATATGTCGCGCCATCCGCCGCACGGTCCATCCGCATCCCGCCGGCGGTCAGTCTGCCCAGCGGTGCTGTCGCCTGAACCTGCCCCTGGCTGGCCATATAGCTGCGGTCGGTGCCAAGCGTGACGGCTTCGGTTGTCACCACATAGCCCGTCGAGGTTGTCAGACGCACGCCCTGATCCAGCGTCAGCGTGCCCGCCGCCCGATCCAGCGCGCCATTGCGGGCCGAAAATTCGGTCACAGCGCCTTTCGGCATGACAAGACTGCCCGTCAGCCCCGCCACGCTGGCCCCGCCTTGCTGCGGCGCGGCCTCGTCGGCGGAAAGGGTCAGGGTGGCGCCATCCGAGGTGACGGTGGAAAAGCCCGCCCCAACCATGCGCGGCTGGGCCAGACGGTCGGCAATCTCGACATCGGCGTAGGGGATCGCATCCTCGGGATCGATCGGACGCGAGAACAGGAACAGCGACGACAGGATCGCCAGCGCAAGCAGCGGCAGGGTGATTTTCAGGATCACCACTACCCGGGAATGCAGGTTGTCGCGGGCGGGCGATCTGGCCACCTTACACCACCCCTGCCCGCAGGCAGTCATGGATATGGACGATGCCCTGCGCCCGGCCCGGCTCGGCCGGATCGACGACGAAAAGGCTGGTGATCTTGCGCTCATTCATCTGGGCCACGGCCTTTTCGGCCAGGGCATCGGGCGCGATGGTGCGGGGGTTGCGCGTCATCACCTGCCCGGCGGTCAGCGAAAGCAGCCCCTCCATATGCCGCCGCAGGTCGCCATCGGTGATGATGCCGGCCAGATGCCCGGCGTCATCGGTCACCCCCACCACGCCAAAACCCTTGCGGCTGATCTCGATCAGGGCTTCGCCCATGGGGCGGTCCCAGCCGATCAGGGGCACCTCGTCATGCATCAGATCGCCAACCTTCAGCAGTTTGGCACCCAGTTTGCCGCCGGGATGGAACATGCGGAAATGTTCCGGGGTGAACCGGCGATGTTCCATCAGCGCCACGGCAAGCGCATCGCCCAGCGCCAGCGTCATGGTGGTCGAGGTGGTGGGCACGATGCCCGTCTCGCAGGCCTCGGGCGCCTGCGGCAGCAGGATCGCCACATCAGCCTGCCGCAAGAGGGTTGACCCTTCGCGGCTGGCAATGCCGATCATCGGAATCGAAAAGCGCCGTGTATGGGCGATGATATCGGCCAGTTCGGGCGTCTCACCCGAATTGGACAGGATCAGCGCCACATCCCCCGCCGTAACCATCCCCAGATCGCCATGGCTGGCTTCGGCCGGATGCACGAAATGGGCCGGCGTGCCGGTGGAGGCGAAGGTGGCCGCGATCTTGCGGGCGATGTGGCCCGATTTCCCCATGCCCGACACGATCACGCGGCCCTGGGCAGCCAGAATCAGCTCCACCGCGCGACCAAAGCTTTCGCCAAGGCTCTCTCCCAACAGGCCCAGTGCCTCGGCCTCGCGCGCGATGACGCGGCGGCCGGTGGCCAAGAAATCAGTGGTGGAAGAGGTCATTCGGTTCATCCCAACCCAGAAGGTCCAGTTCCGCCCGCGTCGGCAAGAAGTCGAAGCAATGCTGTGCCAGCGCCATCCGGCCTTCACGCACCAAAATCGCCTCCAGTGCGGCTTTCAGCTTGTGCAGATAAAGGACATCAGAGGCGGCATATTCCTTTTGTGCT
>JALQYS010000286.1 GCA_023254015.1 Paracoccaceae bacterium | reverse complement strand
AGCGACAAGCCCGACCTGCGCAACCCGATCAAGATGCAGGACGTGTCCGAGCATTTCGCCGGTTCGGGCTTTGCGATCTTCGCCAAGCTCTTGGAGCAGGAAGGCAACGAAATCCGCGCGATTCCTGCCCCCACGGGTGGTTCGCGCAAGTTCTGCGACCGTATGAACGCCTTTGCCCAGAAAGAGGGTCTGCCCGGCATGGGCTATATCTTCTGGCGCGAGGCCGAGGATGGTTCGGGCATGGAAGCTGCAGGCCCGCTGGCCAAGAACATCGGACCCGAGCGGACCGAAGCGATCCGGTTGCAACTGGGGCTGGACAAGGGCGACGCGGCCTTCTTCCTTGGCGGCAAAGCCGAAGCCTTCGAGGCCATCGCGGGCCGTGCGCGTAACGAGATCGGGCGTGAATTGGGGCTGACGGAGCAGAACTGCTTCAAATTCGCATGGATCGTTGATTTCCCGATGTACGAGAAAACCGACGACGGCAAGATCGACTTCAGCCACAACCCCTTCTCGATGCCGCAAGGCGGGCTTGAGGCGCTGAACGGTGATCCGCTGAAGGTCTATGCCTATCAGTATGACCTTGCCTGCAACGGCTATGAGTTGATCTCGGGCGGCATCCGCAACCACAAGCCCGAGATCATGTTCAAGGCGTTTGAACTGGCGGGCTATCCGAACTCGGAAGTCGAAAAGCGGTTCGGCGGCATGGTCAAGGCGTTCAAATACGGCGCACCGCCCCACGGTGGCTGTGCGGCGGGGATCGACCGCATCGTGATGCTGCTGGCCGATGAGGCCAACATCCGCGAGGTCATCATGTTCCCGATGAACCAGCGCGCCGAAGACCTGCTCATGGGCGCGCCCAGCGAGCCGATGCTGAAGCAACTGCGCGAATTGAACCTGCGGGTCGTTCCCAAGGAATGACAGGGGCGGATTTCCGCCGTTTGTGATCGGGGCACGCTTTCCATGACCGGAGGGCGTGCCCATATTCGTTGCGTGCCGATTTCCCGCAGGCGGAGCCCTTGATGACCCTGTCGCCCAGTCTGGTTGCCTTCCGCTTTGGTTATGGCCTGCCATTGGCCGCAGGCGCGCCGCAAACAGCCGAGGCGATGCTGGCGGCACTTGCCGGCCCTGACACGATGGCCGCGCGCTTTCCGGTCCCTTCTTATGATTGGGTGCATGAAAGAGCGTCCGACATCGCCCGCAACAAGATGGCCGCGAAAACCGACCCGACGCTGCAAACCCGGCTGGAAGGGGTGCATGCCGAGCTGAAAGAGGCCGGGATGGCGGCGCTCGGCGCCTCGGTCGCGCGCTGTGTTGCGGCGCCCGACATGTTTCGCGAACGTCTGGTCGCCTTCTGGGCCGACCATTTCACCGTCAGCGCGGGCGGGCAGGACGACGCGATTTTTCCCTATGCCTTTGTCGAGGACGCCATCCGTCCGCATGTGGCGGGCCATTTCGGCGACATGCTTTCCGCTGTCGTCCACCATCCGGCCATGCTGCGCTATCTGGATCAGACGCGCTCGGTCGGGCCGAATTCGCGCAAGGCCAAGCGGCGCGGCGGCGGGCTGAATGAAAACCTCGCGCGTGAGCTGATGGAGTTGCACACGCTGGGCGTCGGGGCCAGCTACAGTCAGGCGGACGTGCGACAACTGGCTGAATTGCTGACCGGCCTGACCTATGACGCCCGGCGCGGCTATGCCTTTGATCCCGCGCTGGCCGAGCCGGGGCCGGAAACCGTGCTGGGCAAGACCTATGACGGCAAGGACGAGGCGCCGATCCGCGCTTTCCTGCAGGATCTGGCCCGCCGCCCCGAAACCGGCCAGCATCTGGCGCGGAAGCTCGCCGTGCACTTCGTGTCGGATGACCCCGATCCCGCCATGGTCACGGCGATGGCGGCGGCCTGGCAGGCGGCCGATGGTGCGCTTTTGCCAATGTATCAGGCGATGCTGACCCACCCGGCCGCCCATGCCGCACCGGCGGCGAAGGCCCGGCAGCCCTGGGATTTCCTGATGGCCGCCCTGCGCGGGCTTGGTGTCAAGGGCGAGGATGTCATTGCTTGGAAGCGTGACCGGCTGACAGCCGTCGTCCTCCAGCCCCTGCGCGCCATGGGTCAGAACTGGAAATCACCGCCCGGACCCGATGGCTGGCCCGAGGCGCTGGAGACCTGGATCACCCCGCAAGGCCTGGCCGAGCGGATCGGTTGGGCCATGCGCTGGCCGGCTGAACTCGTCAGCCCGCTGCCCGAGCCAAAGGCCTTTGCCGAAGCCGTGCTGGGCGACCGCGCCTCGCCCGCGCTGCTTTGGGCCGTGGTGCGGGCAGAAAACCGGGCCGAAGGGGTGGGCATCGTGCTGTCCAGCCCGGAATTCAATCGGAGATAGGCGATGATCGACCGCAGAAACCTGTTGCGCGGCTTGGGCCTTTTGGGCTGTTCGGCCGCCGCCCATCCCTTTCTGACCTCGGTGACCTTTGCGGCCTCGGACGGGGCCGCGACCTTGGGCGAAAACCGGCTGGTCGTCATCATCCTGCGGGGCGCAATGGATGGGCTGGACGTGGTGCGCCCGGTGGGTGACCCGCTGCTGGCGCCCTACCGCCCGACGCTGTCGCAGGTAGAAAGCCTTGATCTGGATGGGTATTTCGGCCTTAATCCGGCGCTGGCCGGGCTGCATCCCCTGTGGCAGGCGGGCGAATTGGCCTTTGTCCATGCCACCTCGACCCCCTATCGCAACAAGCGCAGCCATTTCGACGGGCAAGACCTGCTGGAGGCCGGAACCGGCCCCGATCTGCCCATCGATCAGGTCCGCGACGGCTGGCTGAACCGCATCTTGCAGGCGGTGCCGGGCCTGCGCGCCGAAACCGCCTTTGCGGTGGGCCGGCAGGACATGCGCATCCTGCGCGGCCCGGCCCCCGTGATGGAATGGGCGCCTGATACTTCGGTTTCGCTGTCACCACAGGCCCAGCTCTTGCTTGAGCAGGTCTATCACGACGACCCGCTTTTTCTGGCCGCCGCTGCCGAGGCGATGGCCCTGAGCGAGGTCGAAGACATGGACGACGCCATGATGGACCCGGCGAAGGCGGCCAAGGGGCGCAAGGACGATGCGGCCGAACGGGTTGCCGATTATGCCGCCGAAAGGCTGCGCGGCGACACCCGGATCGCCGCCTTTTCGCTGACCGGTTGGGACACCCACAAGGGGCAGGGCAAGAACCTTGGCCGGGCGCTGGGGCGGTTGGAGCGGACGATCCTGCGCCTGCGTCACAAGCTGGGCGCCGAGGTCTGGGGCAAGACCACGGTTCTGGCGATGACCGAGTTTGGCCGCACCGTGGCCGAGAACGGCACCGGCGGCACCGATCACGGCACGGCGGGGGCGATGGTGGTGGCCGGCGGGGCGATTCGCGGCGGCAAGGTTTATGGGCAATGGCCGGGGCTGGCCGAGGCCGATCTTTTCGAACGGCGCGACCTGATGCCGACGTCGGATGTGCGGGCCTGGGCGGCGCATGCCATGCGCGGGCTTTACGGCTTTGACCGGACGCTGTTGCAGGACAAGGTCTTTCCGGGGCTGCAGATGGGCGACGATCCCGGGCTGATCCCGTGACGAAAGCCCATTGCCTGCCTTGGCCCGTGGTTTCATAACGGGGGCAAAGGACAGGCCCCGATGACACAAGACGATCTTCTGGGTCGGCCGGTTCCCGGCTGGACCCCACCGCCCGCCCCCGTTGGCGACCCGCTTGAGGGCGAGTATGTCCGGCTGGAGCGGATGGACCCGGACAGCCACGCCGCTGATCTGCACCGCGCCTATTCCGGCCATGACCGGCTGTGGGACTATATGCCCTATGGGCCGTTCTCTTCGGCGGCCGGCTATCACCGCTGGGCCAAGGAAGCCGCCACCGGCGCCGATCCGCTGTTCTATGTGCTGCGCGACAAGGCGACGGGGCATTGCGGCGGGGTGGCCAGCTATCTGCGCATCACCCCCGCCGCCGGCACGATCGAGGTTGGCCATATCTGCCTTTCACCTGAAATCGCCAAAGGACGCGCCTGGACCGAGGCGATGTTCCTGATGATGGATTGGGCCTTTCGGGCCGGCTATCGCCGGTATGAGTGGAAGTGCAATGCGCTGAACATGGCCTCGCGCCGGGCGGCGCAGCGGCTTGGCTTCAGCTATGAGGGCATTTTCCGCCAAGCGGCGGTCATCAAGGGACGCAACCGCGACACCGCCTGGTTCGCCATGATCGACTCCGAATGGCCCGCCCTGCGTGAGGCCTATGGGGCCTGGCTGTCGCCGCGCAACTTCGACGCCGCAGGACGGCAGCGCGAGCGGCTGTCCGATCTGACGCGGCTGGTCCGCGCCGCTGACGATCCGGGCCTGCGCTAGGACGGCGGTCCATCGCGCGGGCCGAAGGCCGCGCCGGGGTTCAGCCGCGCCGCAATCAGCCGCCGGGCAAGGTCGGCCCCTTTCTCGGCCGCCAGGGCCTTTGCCGCGGCGGCAAGGTCGGCATCAGCCGACAGCTCTGCCAGTCCGGCCAGAAACCCGCCCAGATAGCGCCGCTCTTCTGGCCCGGGATGGCCCTGCAAGACGCGGGCGGCATAGGCTAGATCATCCTGCATCGCCAGCTGGTCGGGCGGCGGTGGCACAGCCGCGCTGCCGGTCGGGATTTCGATGTCGAGGTCTGGCAAGAGCGGCCGCAGCACCCGGCAGAACCGGGCCAAGCCCTGAACCGGCTTTTCAAGAAACCCGTCGGCCCCTGCGGCCAGCGCGATCTGGCGGCCTTCGGGGCTGCCCGACATGCCAATCACTGCCGTTGGTCGGCGCGGCGACAGCACAAGATCGCGAATCAGCCCCTCACCCCGGCCATCCGGCAGACCGAGATCGACCAGCACCACATCGGGCCGGTAGACCCGCAGATGGGCGCGGGCCGTCTCCAGCCGGTCGGCCCGGCGCAACCTTGCGCCCGCCCGCCGGGCCATCAGGCGCAGCGCCTCGCAGGCAAAGCGGCTGTCCTCGACAGCAAGGATAGTAACTCCGAACAGGGGCAATTCCTGGGCCCAGCCCGAAAAGACCGGCCCGGAGAAGGGCCCCTGCGAAACGGGCAGGGCGGCTGGTGCGCGCTTGTCTGGCGAACGGGCAGAGGGTGGCGGGGCGTCGGGGTCTGGCATGGCGCACCTTTCGCAGCAAGGAAGCGGGCGGCGAAAGCGCCCGTGATCTCAGCCAAGCATGCTTTGCCTAACACCGGGTAAAGGCCGCCACCCCGACGAAAGAATTTACCGCCTGTGACCAAGCTTCCCCTTGCCGTCGGACCCGCAGCTTCCCATAACCCGGAAAACCGCCACAACGCCCGGAGCCTTTCCATGATCGGACGCCTGAACCATGTCGCCATCGCCGTGCCCGACCTTGAGGCTGCCGCGGCCCAGTATCGCAACACGCTGGGCGCCAAGGTGAACCCGCCGCAGGACGAGCCCGATCATGGCGTGACCGTGGTGTTCATCGAATTGCCGAATACCAAGATCGAACTTCTGTATCCCTTGGGTGACAACAGCCCGATCAAGGGGTTTTTGGAAAAGAACCCCTCGGGCGGCATCCACCACATCTGCTATGAGGTCGAGGATATCCTGGCCGCACGCGACCATCTGAAAGCCTCGGGCGCGCGGGTTCTGGGTTCGGGCGAGCCGAAGATCGGTGCCCATGGCAAGCCGGTGCTGTTCCTGCACCCCAAGGACTTCAACGGCTGCCTTGTGGAGCTTGAACAGGTATGACCATCACCGCCGCCATCGTTCTGTTTGCCGTGACCTGGTTCATGGTGTTCTTCTGCGTGTTGCCGCTGCGGTTCAAGAGCCAGGCCGAAGAAGGCGCCGTGACGCCCGGCACGCCGGCCTCGGCGCCGGAAGATCCGATGCTGGGCAAGAAGGCCCGGCTGACCACCGTCATTGCCGGGGTGATCTTTGCCGGGCTTTACATGCTCATCAACTCGGGCCTCATCACCCGGCACAACATGGATGTCTTTCACATCCTGAACTGATGGCTGAACGGATGGCCGGCCTCAGGGCCGGTTCAGTCGGTGGAAAAGGTGGGTGAAGGTCGCCACGCCCAGTACCGGAATCACCAGGTTCACCAGCGGCACCGACAGGGGCGCGGCCATCAGGATGCCAGCCATCCAGATGCGCAGCGGGTGGCGGGCGCGCAACGCCTTGGCGCCCGCGCGCCCCAGTCGTCGCATGGCGACCAGCGTGAAGTATTCACGCCCCAGAAGCCAACCGTTCAAGCCCCAGAACAGAACCGGAATCAGCGGCCCGGCAAAGGCATAAAGAAAAATCGCCAGCACGTTGGCCGCGATCAGCACCCCAAGGAAGTTCAGGCTGTCAACCAGCGTGTCGGCCAACCGCATGGGCGGCACCTGCGCAAGCCCGGGGTAATGGCGATCCTCGACCGCATCGGCGATGTCTTCCAGAAACAGGCCCGAAAAGGCCGAGGCGACGGGAACCATCAGGAACACCGACAGCCCCAGCATGAACAGCAGGGATCCCCACCCCAAAAGCGTGTCGATCCCGCCGACCGGCCCCACCAGAGGGATGTCGACCGACCCCGGCGCAAGGCTTTCGATCAGCCAGAGGAAACCGGCATAAACCCCGGCCAGAAGCGCCAGCGCCAGCAGGACGCCCAAGACCACGACCCGGCGAAAGCGCGGGTCGCCCATCTGTCCGATGGCCTTGATAAAGCAGGAAAAAATCACGCAAGCCCCCATTGCACGACCCGGGCAAGGTCCGGGCGCGGGCGTTCGGGCGCGGGCGCGCCCGGCGTGCCGATATGAACGATCCCGGCCACGGTTTCGCCGGCGTGGCAACCAAAGGCGCGGGCGCAGAATTCGGCATCATGCGATACCCAGCCCGTCAGCCAGTTCGCGCCCCATCCCGCCGCCGAGGCTGCATTCACCAGGCCAAGACACAAGGCCCCCGCAGACAAAAGCTGTTCGGCCACCGGAATTTTCGGCACGTCCTGCGGCGAGGAGATCACCACCACGGCAAGCCCGCCGCGATCGAACTGGCCGCGGCCTTTCTCGATCCTTTCGGCATCGCCGCCCGTCTCGCGCGCCCGGGCCTCGGCCAGATCGGCCAGCCGCGCCATGTCGGGGCGGGTCAGCACGATCAGCCGCCAGGGCTCCAGCTTGCCATGGTCAGGCACGCGCAGGGCGGCGGTCAGGATCGGCTCCAGCTCGGCGCGGCTGGGCACGGGGCCGGTGAACAGCTTGGCCGCTTGCGACTGGCGGCGCGACAGGAAGTCAAGGGCGGCGGGGTTCGGGATGGGCATGGGGATCTCCTTCTTGGGCCAAGATGTCCGGGAAAGCGCCGCGGCGGTCAAGCGGGGTTGCATCCGCGGGGGCAAAGGGTCAGGCTGCGACCATGCATAAGGGCGACTGGGCAGAATTGGCGGTGACGGGGGCGGAATTCGCCCTGCGCGTGACCCCGCGCGCCCGGCGCGAAGAGATCAGCCGCGACGAGACCGGCATCAAGGTGGCGGTCTTTGCCCCGCCCGAGGATGGCAAGGCCAATGCGGCGGTGCAGGCGCTTTTGGCCCATGCGCTGGGCGTGGCGAAATCGCGGCTGGTTCTGGTCAGGGGCGCGACCTCACGCGACAAGCTGTTCCGGCTGGAAGGCTAGACGCCTCAGGGCTTGGCGGGCCGCTCGATCCGGTAGCTGCCTTCGGGCAGGTCAAGGGCGGCCGCCAGATCGCGCAGCTGGGCCATTGACAGGGTGATGATCTGCGGCTCGTCCGTCATCTCGTCGACCTGCCGGATCACCACGCAATCCTCGAACGCCTCGATGATGACGTCCTCTTGTAGGGGCATGCCCTGATCGCCCTCGTCGACAAGGGTGATGACGGTGGCATCAAATTCATGCTCGATCGTAAACATGCAATGATGCTACGCCTGACCGACCTTTTGGGCAAGCCTGCTCAGATTTGCGTGAAGGGCTGGCAGGGGCGGCCTTCGGGCTGCTAGATTGCGCGGCGAGGCACAAGAAAAGCGGGCAGGCCATGACACGCAGCGCAGTTTTCGCGGCAATCGCCGCCTTGGGGATGATTCAGGGCTGCGTCCAGACCCAGCCCTCTCCGGCCGCGCCGGTGATGATGGCCCCTGCGGCCCAGCCCGATATCCTTCCGGTCGAGATGGCCGCGCGGAATTTCGTCGCGGTGGTGGGGCAGGTCGAACCCGTGGCCGAGCGCTATTGCCAGACCATGCGGCGGGTGGCGAATTGCGATTTCCAGATCGTCATTGATGACCGGCCGGGCCAGCCGCCGAACGCGTTTCAGACGCTGGACCAATCCGGCCGGCCGATTCTGGCCTTTACCGTCGCGCTGATCCGCGATGCCCGCAACCGCGAAGAGCTGGCCTTTGTGCTGGGCCATGAGGCGGCGCATCACATCGCCGGACATATTCCGCGCCAGCAGAATTCAGCCATGGCGGGGGCGGTGCTTGCGGGGATTCTGGCGCAGGTCGGCGGGGCGGGCGAAGAGGCCATCGCCCGGGCGCAGGACCTTGGCGCCACCGTGGGCGCGCGCCACTATTCCAAGGAGTTCGAGCTGGAGGCCGACAGCCTTGGCGCCGAGATCGCCTTTGTCGCGGGCTATGATCCGCGCATCGGGGCGGCCTTCTTTGACCGCCTGCCCGATCCGGGCGACCAGTTTCTTGGCTCGCACCCGGCCAATGCCGACCGCAAGCGTGTGGTGGCCCAGACGGTCGCGGCGCTGGGCGGTTGAGGGTGCGTTGATCTGCGTCAAGGCGGGATGGGCGCTTTCCTGAGAGGCTGGCCCTTACAGGCAGTCCAACAAAGGGCAAAGAAGATGATCGGATATCCCGAAGCGCCCCGCGCCTGGGGCTTTACCCGCGGCATGGCCCGCACTGTCGGCGTGTCTCTGACCAATGCGGTGGTGGACGGCTGGCTCAGCCGGAACGAGTTGGGCAATCTGGTCGAGGCGTGCCGCATGTGCGGGGCGACGGGCCAGTGCACCGATTGGCTGGCGCGCACGGTGCAGGCCGAGGCCCTGCCCACCTTCTGCCCCAATGCCAATGCGCTGGCGGCCTTGCGCCCTTGAAAGAGGCCGCCTGCGCGCGTTAGCCTGCCGCCATGTTGCAGATCGATGACGTCTTGCGCGACCGTGGCTCGCGCTATGCGGTCTCGGGCGGGCCGGTTCAGGGCCGCGCCGGGGCCGAGGCCTTTTTGGCCGAACTGAAACGGGTGAAGAAATTCGCCAAGGCCACCCATAACACCTGGGCTTGCGTCTTTTCCGATGGGGGCCCGGTGAAGAACGATGATGGCGAGTCCGGGGCAGGGGCGGTGATCCTGAAGATGCTCGAGCGCGCCGGGCTGGTCGATCACATCGTCGTCGTCACGCGCTGGTATGGCGGGGTGCATCTGGGCGGTGACCGCTTTGCCCATGTGGTGACCTGCACCCGCGCCTATCTCGAGGCGATGACCAAGGGTTGAGCGGTGCCCTGCCGGCAAGGGCCTTGCCCGACGGGGGGCGCCGGCGCTAGCCTTGCGACATCTGCCGGGGGGAGGGTGCCATGAAGGCCATGCTGGCTGCCGAGATGCGGCGGGTTTGGAACACCTGCCGGTGGTCATGGGCGGGCTGGACGGCGGCCTGGGCCAGCGAAAGGACGCTGCGGCAGTGGACCCTGGTCAACGCGCTGTCCATCACCCTCAGCCTCTTCATCGAGATGGCCCCGGGCGAACGGGCACTGATCTGGGCGCTGGGATTGCTGCTGCTGGCGGCCGAGTTGATGAACACCGCGCTGGAAGAGGTGGTTGACTATATCTCGACCGCGATCGACCCGCGCTCCAGGAAAGCCAAGGATTGCGGGAGCGCGGCCGTGGCGCTGACGGCGCTGGCGGGCGGTGTGGCCTGGATCAACTGGTTCTCGGACCCCTTCGAGAGCCAGCGGCAGATCAGTGCCAGTTGCCTGCGCCAGAAAATCCAGGATCCCCTGAGCCACGACAACTACTTCCACTCGGTGCTGGGGCTGGCCGGTGTGCGCACCAGCGTCTACCAGAGCGCGCTGGATGTGTTTGC
>JALQYS010000243.1 GCA_023254015.1 Paracoccaceae bacterium | reverse complement strand
CCCCGCGCTGCATGGCTGCCCGGCGCAGCGCCCGCATGGCGCGCTGGGCTTGGTAGAGATCGGTCACAGGTCGCTCTCCGTCTTTTTGTCATCTTCGGGAAGAAGGCCGCGCGCACGGCGGGCCTCCAGCAGGGCATCTTCGCCCAGTCTCAGGATCGGTCGTTTTTCGTTGCGCAGATCGATGGCCAGAAGGTCACGCGCCAAAAGGTCCTCGGCCTGATCCAGCGCCAAAAGCCGCTCCAGCGCCTGAACCGGGCGCTCTGCGGGCAGCATCAGCCGCTGGTTGCGGTCCAGAACCATGTCCCAGCGCCGGTCACCCACGCGCACGAGGCCACGCAGCCGCGCCATCAGGGGGCCTGCGGCATCCACCAGCGCCAGCGCCTCGGCGGCGGCCACATCGGCCCCCTCCCCCGCCACTACGGGCAGATCGGGACGGTCCGCGCGCGCGGCAAGCCCGGCCACCCGGTGCCCCGTGGCATCCAGCAGCGTAAGTCCGTTCTCGCCGCGCCAGATCAGCGCCGGCTCCCGCTCGATGATCGTGACCTGCAGCACCCCGCCCGAGCGCACTGCCAGTTCGGCGCTGGCCACCGCATCCAGCCCCTCGGCCTTTTCCCGCAGCACATCCAGATCCAGATCAAAGGACGAGGCCGGCAGCTTGACCGCCAGCCGCGCCCGCACCGCATCGGCCAGATCGGGCGATGCCCCCTCGACCG
This sequence comes from Paracoccaceae bacterium, assembly GCA_023254015.1. Taxonomy (GTDB): domain Bacteria; phylum Pseudomonadota; class Alphaproteobacteria; order Rhodobacterales; family Rhodobacteraceae; genus Tabrizicola_A. Next base: position 4,268 of record JALQYS010000243.1, on the reverse strand, counting down.
CCACAAGACTGACACGGAACTCGGGGCGCGCCTGGAACTGTTCGGTCAACTGGGCCAAAGCCCCGGCAATAGCAACGCGGCGGCTTTCAGAGGCAAGCACCAGCCCGGTCACGGCGGCAACCGCCAGAACGGGAAGGCCGACACGGAACAGCACCCGGAACAGCGGCGTCAGCCACAGCCGCTGCATCTTGTAATCCCAATAGCTGGGCGCAGGATCGTGGCGGCGCGGGGCCTGTGTCTGCGGGGCATGGGCCTGCGCAGCCTCGCCCGAAACCCCCATCGCCGCCCCTCGGGCCGCCCCCAGAACGGCCCCCTTGGCCGCGCCCATGACAGCGCCGGTAAGCCCGCGACGCGGGGCCTGCAACGGCGGCTGGCGGCGGTTCAGCGGTCGCATGAGGCGTCCTCCACCATCCAGCGGCAGAGATCAGGAAAGGAAATGCCGCAATAGGCCGCCTGTTCGGGCGCAAGCGACGTGGGCGTCATGCCGGGCTGGGTGTTGGTTTCCAGAAGGATCAGCCCCTCAAGGCCGCGCGCCTCGTCCCAGCGGAAATCGGTGCGGCTGACGCCCCGGCACCCAAGTGCCCGATGCGCCCGCAGCGCGTAATCAAGGCAGGCCTCGGTGATTTCTTGCGGCACCTGCGCAGGCAGCACATGGCGCGAGCCGCCGGTGGTGTATTTGGCGGTATAGTCATACCAGCCCTCGGTCAGGATATCGGTCAGGCACAGCGCCCGGTCACCCATGACGGCCACCGTCAGCTCCCGCCCCGGAGCATAGGTTTCCACCATCACCACCTCGGGCATGGTCTCGGCCAGACGCGGCGCATTGCTGCCGGGATGCACGATATAGACCCCGACGGAAGAGCCCTCGTTGTTCGGCTTCACCACATAGGGCGGCGGCAGGACGTGATGGGCCTCGACCTCTTCGCGGCAGGCGAGCCTGCTCTGCACGATGGGCAGGCCGGCAGCGGCATAGACCTCTTTCGCCTTCTGCTTGTCCATGGCCAGCGCCGAGGCCAGAACGCCCGAATGGGTATAGGGGATGCGCAGCCATTCCAGAAGGCCCTGCACGCAGCCATCCTCGCCCCAGCGGCCATGGAGTGCGTTGAAGGCAACGTCGGGCTTGATGTCGGACAGGCGCGCGGCCAGATCGGGGCCGGCATCGACCTCGACCACCTCATATCCGGCCTCCCTCAGCGCGCGGGCACATTCACGCCCGGATGACAAGGACACCTCCCGCTCTGCGGAAGGCCCACCCATCAACACCGCCACCTTGGAGACCACCCGCCCGGATGTTCCCGCCATGTCTTTACTGCCTCAGCCCGGGGGTTTTCCCCCGTGATCTTGGTTATTCGGGCAGACGTTCGCCCACCCGCATGATTTCCCACTCTAGCGTGATACCACGCTGTTGGAAAACCCTTTTTCGCACGTCCTCCCCCAGATTTTCCAGATCGGCGGCGGTTGCCCCCCCGATATTGATGAGGAAGTTGGAATGCATCGGGCTCATCTGCGCCCCGCCAAGGGTGGCCCCGCGCATGCCGGCCTCGTCGATGACCTTCCAGGCCTTCAATTCATGGGTGTCATCGGCCCGGCCGGTGCTGGAATATCCGGCCGGATTGCGAAAGGTGGACCCGGCGCTGCGCTCTTTGGTGGGCTGGCTGGCATCGCGTCGGGCGATCTGGTCGGCCATCCTGGCCTCCAGCGCGGCCGGATCGCCCTTTGCCGCGCGAAAGGTCGCCGAGACGATCACCCAGCCCTCGGGCAAGATTGAAGAGCGATAGGCCAGCTGCAGATCGGCGGCCGGAATCTCGCGCAACGCGCCCGCACGGGTCACCACCCGGACCGAGATCAGGTGATCGGCGACATAAGACCCATAACAGCCCGCATTCATCCGGACCGCGCCGCCGATGCTGCCCGGAATGGTGCGCAGGAAGGTCAGGTCAAGCCCCGCCTCGGCCGCCTTGCGGGCCACATGGGCATCCAGCGCCGCCGCGCCCGCCGTAATGGTTTCGCCGTCGATGCCGATATCGATGCCGTTGAAGCCCCGCCCCAGCCGGATCACCACCGCCCGGATGCCGCCATCGCGCACAATCAGGTTGGAGCCGACGCCCATCGGAAACACCGGGATGGCAGGGTCCAGATCGGCCAGAAACCCGGCCAGATCGGCCTCGTCCGCCGGGCTGAACAGCCAGTCGGCAGGGCCGCCGACCCGCAACCAGGTCAGCTCGGCCAGAGGCCGGTTTGGGGTAAGGGTGCCGCGGACGGGGGGGAGGCTTTGGGTCATGGTGCTGGAATAGAGCCAATCAGTAGGATGGGCAATATTGCCCATCCTACGCAAGGCTTCGGCGGATCCATCGCAGCAGACGGATCAAGGACCGCGCGGCCCGTTCGGGCGGCCAAGGGCCCGGCTCATGAAATAGCGCAAGGGCCTGCGAAACATCGAAGCAAAGGCGAAGAGCCCGAAGGCCAGCCACAACCAGCCATGGGCCAGCCCGATCCAGACCAGAAGCCCCGGCGCCGCGACCAGCAGCGCAAGGCCCGGGACCCTCTGACGGCGCATTGGCAGAAAGGCGGTCGCCGTGGCCGCCAGCACCCATAGCCCACCCAGAACCAGCGGCGTCATCCCAAGCCTCCGGACGTCGCCGCAAGCGCTGCCAGTGCCGCGATCAGTCCGGCCCAGGGCACCAGCACCGACACGCGGAACGGGGCCTCGGGGCTTTTGCGCTTGATGAGGATCAGCGCCAGATTGACAAGGAAGAAGACCGCCAGAAGCACCGCCGAGGTTACCTCGGCCAGCGCCACCACCGGAAGGGCAAGCGCGGCCAGGATGACCCCCGCCCCGACCAGCAGCGTCGCCCCGGTGGGCGTGCCGCGGCGGGCATGGGCGGTGGCAAAGACGGCCAGCCAGCCCGCCCTGCGGCCCAGACCGAACAGCACCCGCGCCGCCATGACGATCTGCGCCAGCACCCCGTTCACCGCCGCGGCCACTGCAATGGCCGACAGGAACCCCGCGCCGGTGCCGGTGCCAATCTCCCACACCAGCGCCAGCGGGCGTTCGGTTGCGGCGATCTGATCATGGGGCACGGCGCGCACGGCCGCAAAGGCGACCAGCGTGTAAAGCGCGGCGGTGATGGCCAGCGCCATCAGGATGGCGCGCGGCAGGACGCGGCTGGGGTTGCGCACCTCTTCGGCCATGTTCTCGATGTCCTCAAAGCCGATGAAGGCGAAAAAGCACAGCGACGTCGCCGCCGCGAGACCGGCCCACTCCGGGCCCATCCCCTGACCGCCGGCGAAGGCCTGCCATTCGGCCACCGGCTCGGCCATGAAGCCCGCCGCCGTGACGGCCAAAAGGCCCGCAATCTCGATCGCGGTGAACAGCGCGGCAAGGATCAGGCTTTCCAGCACGCCCTTCAGCGCGACCAGCGTCAGAAAGACCCCCAGCGACAGGATCAACAGCGGCTCGGGAAGCGGCACCAGCGCAGAAAGATAGCCGACGCCCCCGCGCAGCACCGCCGCCCCGGAAATCACCCCGGCCGTCACCACCGCCAACCCGGCAACAAGCGCCAGGGCGCGGCTGTCAAAGCCACGCTCGATGAAGGCCACCTCGCCGGCCGCCTCGGGCAGGCGCGTGGCGAGTTCCGCATAGGACAGCGCAGAGGGCAAGGCGACGAGGCCCGCCAGCAGAAAGGCCAGCGGCGCCCAGACCCCCGCCAATCCGATGACGACGCCCACCAGCACATAGATCCCCGCGCCCACCATGACGCCCACGCCATAGGCCGTCAGCAGGCCAAGCCCCAGCTTGCGCTGCAGACCACCTTTGCGCGAAGAGGGCGGACGGGTTTCCATCGCCAAAGGGTGGCGTCAAACGCAGGCCGCGGCAAGAGTCTTTGTCAGGCCGCCAGACCTTGCAGGCGGCAGGGGTCTTTGTCAGGCCGCCTGTCCCATCAGCTTGCCGGGCAAGGCATTGGCCCAGGCCGAGATCGTGCCCGCGCCAAGGCAAACCACCATGTCGCCGGGCCGGGCCTGTTCGCGGACCAGGCGCGCCAGATCGGCCTCGTCCAGCAGCGCGCGGGCATGGCGGTGGCCATGGGCGATCAGGCCCGCCACCAGATCATCGCGGCTGGCACCGGGGATCGGCTCTTCGCCCGCCGCATAGACCTCGGCAATCGCCACCACATCCGCCTCGTTGAAGCAGGTGCAGAAATCTTCGAACAGGCTCGACAGGCGGGTATAGCGGTGCGGCTGGTGCACGGCGATGATGCGGCCCTTGG
>JALQYS010000401.1 GCA_023254015.1 Paracoccaceae bacterium | reverse complement strand
GCCTGCTTTTGCAAGAGCGGATCGACGTTGAAGCCCTGCTTCAGAACCGTCACATCCGTGCCGTCGGTTTTCAGACCCAGCTTGTTCATCCAGTTCAGGAAGGGATATTCATTGCCACCGAACCAGACGCCCAACGTCTTGCCCTTGAAGTCGGCCGGGCTGGTGATGCCCGACTCCTTGAGGCAGGTCAGCATCATGCCCGAGGATTTGAACGGCTGGGCGATGTTGACCAACGGCAAACCCTTTTCACGGGCGGCCAGGGCCGAGGGCATCCAGTCCACCACCACATCGGCACCGCCGCCGGCGATCACCTGCGTCGGCGCCACGTCGGGGCCGCCCGGCAGGATGGTGACATTCAGGCCCTCGGCCTCGTAGAACCCTTTGGCCTGGGCCACATAATAGCCGGCGAACTGCGCCTGCGTGACCCATTTCAACTGCAAGGTCACATCATCGGCTGCCTGAGCGCCGCTGGCAAAAGCCATGAACAGCGCCGAAGTCAGTAGCTTCTTCATCTTCAACCTCCGTGTTGTGGGGTTCTGCCCCGTTTTAGTTTCTCTGTGACGGGTGCCAGAAGGTCACCCGTTTTTCGATCATCGCCACAACCCCATAGAACGCCGAGCCCGCGATGGCTGCAACGACGATTTCGGCCCAGATCATGTCCAGCGCAAGCTGACCGATGCTGGCGTTGATCCGGAACCCCATGCCCAGCGTGGGGCTGCCGAAGAATTCGGCGACGATGGCCCCGATCAGCGCCAGCGTCGAGGCGATTTTCAGCCCGTTGAACACGAAGGGCATGGCGGCCGGCAGGCGCAGCTTGGTCAGGGTCTGCAGATAGCTGGCCGAATAGGTCGCCATCAGGTCGCGCTGCATCTGCTCGCTGGCTTTCAGCCCGGCGACCGTGTTCACCAGCATCGGAAAGAACACCATCACCACCACGACCGCCGCCTTCGACTGCCAGTCAAAGCCGAACCACATCACCATGATCGGCGCGATGCCAACGATGGGAAGGGCGGCCACGAAATTGCCCACCGGCAAAAGTCCCCGCTGCAGGAAGGGAGAGCGGTCGATGACGATCGCGGTCAGGAAGGCCGCGGCGCAGCCGATCAGATAGCCCGAAAGCGCCCCCTTGACCGCGGTCTGCACGAAATCCCCCCACAACGTCGGCAGGCTGGAGGTCAACTTTGCCGCCACGGCCGAGGGCGGCGGCAGGATCACCGGGCTGACGCCCAGCCCCCGCACCAGACCTTCCCACAGGATCAGGATGGTCAGGCCAAAGATCACCGGGACCGCCAGCTTTCCACCCTTTGTCCTTGCAAGGGGCGACCGTGCAAGGCGGCCGTTCACCCACCACCCCAGCGCCCAGGCCCCCAGGGCCACCACGAGCCAGCTCATCGTGCCATCCCCATCTTCTTCAAGGTCCGCCGTTCGGCCAGGCCGATCAGCATCACCATGCCCGCCGCCACGATGGCCGCCGCAAAAAGTGCCGCCCAGATCTGCACCGTCTGGCCATAATAGCTGCCCGACAAGAGCCGCGCGCCAAGGCCCGCCACCGCCCCTGTCGGCAATTCGCCCACGATGGCGCCCACAAGGCTTGCTGCCATGCCCACCTTCAAAGAGGTGAAGAGATAGGGCATCGAGGCCGGAAGCCGCAGCTTCCAGAACACCTGCGACCGGCTGGCGTGATAGGTTTTCAGCAGATCAAGTTGCATCTGGTCGGGGCTGCGCAAGCCCTTCACCATGCCCACGACCACCGGGAAGAACGACAGGTAAGCCGAAATGATCGCCTTTGGCACCAGCCCCTGCAGGCCGACCGAGTTTAGCACCACGATGATCATCGGCGCGATGGCCAGAATGGGAATGGTCTGGCTGGCAATGGCCCAAGGCATCACGCTCATGTCCATTGCACGGTTGTGCAAGATCCCGACCGCCAGCAATATCCCCAACCCCGTGCCGATGGCAAAGCCCAGAAGCGTGGCCGACAGCGTGATCCAGCCATGATAGACAAGGCTGCGCTTTGAGGTCGGCGCCATGCCGAAGGTGGTTTTCACCAGTTCCGACACCACCTGATGCGGCGCGGGCAGGACGGGGCGTTCCTGCGACCAGGTCTCGATCATCAGGGCGGTGCCCGAGGCCGGTTCCACCCCCGCCCTCTGGGCCTGATCGTAAACCCAGGCGCTGTTCAGGCCGACCGCTGCGGCATACCACAGCACCACGATGGCGGCGACAACCGTCAGGACCGGAAGGATGCTTTTCATCGCGCGCTCCTCTCAGTCATCGGCGTGCCCTGCCCGCAGGCCCTCGCGCACGCGGTGGGCGACCTCGATGAACTCGCGGCTGTCGCGGATGTCCAGCGGGCGCTCTTTCGGCAAGGGGCTGTCGATCACATCGGTGATCCGGCCCGGACGGGGCGACATCACGACGATCTTGGTCGACAGATACACCGCCTCGGGGATCGAATGGGTGACAAAGCCGATGGTCTTGCCGGTGCGCGCCCAAAGCTTCAGCACTTCTTCGTTCAGACGGTCCCGCACGATTTCATCCAGCGCGCCGAAGGGTTCGTCCATCAAGAGGATATCGGCGTCAAAGGCCAGCGCGCGGGCAATCGAGGCGCGCTGCTGCATCCCGCCAGACAATTGCCAGGGGAACTTCTTGCCGAACCCCTTCAGCTCCACCAGCTCCAGCACGCGTTCCACGCGCACGTCCTGCTCGGCCTTGTCAAAGCCCATGATCTCCAGCGGCAGCTTGATGTTGCCGGCAATCGTGCGCCAGGGGTAAAGCCCTGCCGCCTGGAACACATAGCCATAGGCGCGGGCCTGCCGTGCCTGATCGGGCTTCATGCCGTTCACCGTCAGCGTGCCGCCGGTCGGATGCTCCAACCCCGCGATCGAGCGCAGGAACGTGGTCTTGCCACAGCCCGACGGCCCGATGAACGACACGAAATCGCCCTTGTTGATGGTCAGGTTCACATCTTTCAGGGCATGAACCGGACCGTCATTGGTCTGGAAAACCAGATCAAGGTTCTTCGCCTCGATCACCGGGGCCCCCGTTACAAGCGTATCCTTCACGCTTCTGTCCTTTCTGTCCGACCGACATCCGTCGGCCATGTCTCGGCCCGGTAGAGCCACAATACCCCAAGAATGACGAGCGGGGCGAGAATAGGCAGAGCCGTCAGCCCCAAAAGCGCCCCGCCCGAGCCGGACCAGAGATTGATGACCTGGGCCGTTCCGATCTCGGCCAGGATCAAGGCCCCGATGCCGGCCAGCATGGCCGACCTGCGCGGACCAAAACCCTGACCTTGTGCCAGCCGAAAACTTCCGCCCCAGCCAAGCAGCGCGAAAGGCCAGGCCACCACCTGATGAAGCAAGACGATGTGCCAGCCCAGCCAGACCAGGCCGAAGGTCAACACGCTCAGGCAGAACCAGGTGCCAATCATGACAAAGGCCGTCAGCTGCACAAAGCGGCGGTCCAAGCCATAAAGGGCAAGGTCGATCTGCATCACACCCCCGTCGGCGACATGCCGGAACGGCTGACCGGGCGCGGCGCGGTCAGGTCTTTCCAGGCGCTCAGCGCCCGGTTGACCGCCGGGCGCGGCGCGCGGCCGACGAACTGGCCGTGGCCTTCCTTGGGTACCACCTTGCCGTCGTCAAAGCCCACCCGCCCCCGGCTGAGCGTGTAGCGCGGCAGGCCGACCACCTTTTGCCCCTCGAACACGTTGTAATCGATCGCCGATTGCTGGGTCGTCGCCGAGATGGTCTTTTCCTTCTTCGGATCCCAGACCACCAGATCGGCATCCGCCCCGACCAGAACCGCGCCCTTTTTCGGATAGCAGTTCAGGATCTTGGCGATGTTGGTCGAGGTGACGGCCACAAATTCGTTCGGGGTCAGCCGGCCGGTGTTCACCCCATGGGTCCAGAGCATCGGCATCCGGTCCTCAAGGCCCCCCGTCCCGTTCGGGATCTGCGCGAAGGACTTCAGGCCAAACCGCTTCTGCTCGGTGGTAAAGGCGCAATGGTCGGTCGCCACGCAGGACAGGCTGCCCGATTGCAGACCGGCCCAAAGGCTGTCCTGATGCGATTTGTTGCGGAAGGGCGGCGACATGACGCGGCGCGCGGCATGGTCCCAGTCGGGATGGAAATATTCACTTTCATCCAGCGTCAGATGCTGGATCAGCGGCTCGCCCCAAACGCGCTTGCCCTGCTGACGCGCGCGGCGAATGGCTTCATGCGCCTCTTCGCAAGAGGTGTGCACGACATAAAGCGGCACGCCCGCCATGTCGGCAATCATGATGGCGCGGTTGGTTGCCTCGCCCTCCACCTGCGGCGGGCGGGAATAGGCGTGGCCCTCGGGGCCGGTATTGCCCTCGGCAATCAGCTTGGCGGTCAGTTCGGCCACCACATCGCCGTTTTCGGCATGCACCATGGCCAGACCACCCAGATCACCCACGCGCTTGAACGACTGATACATCTCGTCGTCATTCACCATCAGCGCGCCCTTGTAGGCCATGAAATGCTTGAAGCTGGTCATGCCCGCCTTGACGCTGTCGGCCATGTCCTCCCACACCTTTTCGCCCCACCAGGTGATGGCCATGTGATAGGAATAGTCGCAATGCGCCCGGCCTGATTTGTTGTGCCACATCTGGGCGGCATCCATCAGCCCCTGGCCCTGCCCCGGCAGCACGAAATCGACGACCATCGTGGTGCCGCCCGCCAGCGCCGCGCGGGTGCCGCTTTCGAAATCATCGCTGGAATAGGTGCCCATAAAGGGCATCTCAAGATGCGTATGGGGGTCAATGCCGCCCGGCATCACATAGCAGCCCGTGGCATCCAGCGTGTTGTCGCCCTTCAGCCCCTTGCCGATTTCGGTGATAACGCCGCCTTCGATCCGAACATCGGCCTCATAGCTGAGATCCGCCGTCACGATAGTGCCGTTTTTGATAACCGTGCTGGACATCTTCGGTCCGCCCGTTGCCACGCCCTCAGGCGG
>JALQYS010000393.1 GCA_023254015.1 Paracoccaceae bacterium | reverse complement strand
GTCGGGTTTTGCCCCTGCTCTCCGGTGTTGCCACCAACCCCGAACGCGGTGGCTACGGTAGCGATGCCGAGATTCTTGGCAATGTTTGAATAATCGGTGTACAGCGACGTGATCGACTTCTCGATGGTGTCGGTCATACCGCCCCATTTCTCGATCGCCATCTCGACGATCTTGATGGCGCGATCCACGCCGGCGCAAAAGCCGCGCGGTGCGGCGAGGTAAAGGGTCAGGGGCGGAAGATCGGTCATGTCTGGCCTCGCAGGTTCGCCTTTCAGGTAAGGCCCGCGCGACCCGACGTCCAGCCCTAAGCGGTGAAGGGCGCGATCAGGCCGGCCAGAACGACATAGCGCCCACCTTTGGCCAGAAGGGTAAGGGCAAGAAAGACCGCCGGGTTCAGACGCATCACACCGGCCAGCAAGGTCAGCACATCTCCGCCGGGCGCCCAGGACATCAGCAGGCTGGCGGCCCCCCAGCGGGCATACCATGCCCGGGCGCGCTCCATCCGGGCGGGGGTGGCGGGGAACCAGCGGCGGTTCTGATAACGTTCGATGCCAAGACCCATCGCATAGGTCACACAAGCCCCGAGCACATTGCCAAGGGTCGCAACAGCCAGCAAGACCCAGACCGGATGCAGGCCCTGCGCCTGCAGGGCGGCAAAGACCAGCTCTGACTGGGCCGGCAAGATGGTGGCCGCAAGGAAGGCCGCAGCGAAGAGGCCTGCAAGGCCCGTCATGGACGTCCCGCGCCGCCTTGCTGCCACAAGGACAGGGCCGACGGGGTCTCCCCCATCGGCCCGTCTGTTTCTGGCCGGATCACTTGGCGCCGATGGCGACGTCTTCGCGTTCCATCGGGCGGGGTTCGCGCGGCGGGCGGCCGATGATGTCGCGCAGCTCGTCCAGTTCGATGAAGTTGTCGCACTGGCGGCGCAGTTCGTCGGCGATCATCGGCGGCTGGCTACGGATGGTGGAAACCACCGAGACGCGCACGCCCTGACGCTGCAGGCTTTCCACCAGCGGCCGGAAGTCCCCATCGCCCGAAAACAGCACGATGTGGTCAACCTTGCCGGCAAGTTCCATGGCATCGACGGTCAGTTCGATGTCCATGTTGCCCTTGACCTTCCGGCGGCCCTGACTGTCGGTGTATTCCTTTGCCGGCTTTGTGCGCATGGTGAAGCCGTTGTAGTGCAGCCAGTCTACCAGCGGGCGGATCGGGGAATAGTCGTCATTCTCCAGAAGTGCCGTGTAGTAGAACGCCCGCAACAGCTTGCCCCGGCGCAGGAATTCTTGACGGAGCAACTTGTAGTCTATGTCGAAGCCAAGCGACTTGGCGGCCGCATAAAGGTTCGACCCGTCTATGAACAGCGCAAGCCGTTCGTCCTTGTAAAACATCCAGACGTCCTCTCAATTAAAATGTGCGCCCAGCGAACTTCCGTGAGTGAACTACATAATGTAGCAATATCCGTCGGGCGGACGGCCCTGAATAGCAGTCCCGTTCCCCCGGCGACAAGACCACTGACGGATAGGGTAGCACGAGTGAAGCTGGACGAAAAGCAACTCTTGGTTGTATTTGGCGCCAATCAGCGTCTTGAATGGCGTTCACCCGCAGGCCTGGTTTCGGCTGCAATTCAGGCAGTTGCCGAAGAGTTGGAGGCGGAAATCCGGCCCAGCAGCCTGTATCGCACCCCGGCCTTTCCTGCAGGGGCCGGCCCTGACTATGTCAATGCCGCCGCTCTGGTGACGTTACGAAACAATCTTTCCCCTGACGAAGTTCTGCAAGGGCTTCACCGGATCGAGGCGCGATTCGGCCGCGAGCGGCAGGCCCGTTGGGCCAGCCGGACGCTGGACATCGACCTTGTCGCCATGGGCGAGGCGATCTTGCCCGACGCCGAAACGCAGACCCGCTGGCGCGACCTGCCGATGGAAGACCAAACCCGGCTGGCGCCTGACCGGCTGATCCTGCCGCATCCGCGCTTGCAGGACCGGTCTTTTGTTCTGGTGCCGCTCGCCGAGGTTGCACCGGATTGGCGGCATCCGCTGCTGGGGCTGTCGGTTGTGCAGATGCTGGCCGCAAGGCCGCAGGCCGAACGCGCCGAGGTGGTCCGGCTGGACCTCGCCGCATCCGATTGATTATGCGCTTGTCAAGCCCCCGTTTCGCGCCTACATAGGCGCTTCAGTTTTCCCAGCCCTACTGGAGCATCCCATGGCCCGCGTGACGGTCGAAGATTGCGTTGACAAGGTTCCGAACCGGTTCGAACTGGTGATGCTGGCGGCCCATCGTGCCCGCGAGATCGCCGCAGGTTCGGCCCCGACGGTTGACCGCGACAATGACAAGAACCCCGTTGTCGCGCTGCGCGAGATCGCGGAAGAGACCCAGCTGGCCAGCAGCCTGCGCGAACGGATGATCGAAAGCCACCAGACCCAGATCGAGGTGGACGAACCCGAGGAAGACCAGATGGCGCTTCTGATGTCGGGTGAGATTGATCGTCCTATGGCCGACGACATGTCGGAAGAGCGCATGCTGCGCATGCTGATGGAAGTCCAGGGCGAAAACTGAGCGTGAATCAAGGCCGAAAGGCCGGGTAGGGCGGTGATGATCGACGTTGAAGACCTCATCGCTCTTGTTCGCAACTACAATCCGCGCAGCAATGCCGATCTGATCCGGCGTGCCTATGCCTATGGCATGCAGATGCACGAGGGGCAGTTCCGCAAATCGGGCGAGCCCTATTTCACCCATCCGGTGGCCGTTGCGGCCATCCTGACCGAGCAGCAGCTGGACGATGCCACCATCGTCACGGCCCTTTTGCACGACACGATCGAGGATACCAAGTCCACCTATGCCGAGGTGGCAAAGCTGTTCGGCGAAGATGTGGCCGAGCTGGTGGATGGGGTCACCAAGCTGACCAACCTGCAGCTGTCCTCGACCGAATCGCAGCAGGCCGAGAACTTCCGCAAGCTGTTGATGGCCATGTCCAAGGACCTTCGGGTGATTCTGGTCAAGCTGGCCGACCGTCTGCACAACATGCGCACCATCCGCAGCATGAAGCCGGAAAAGCAGGCCCAGAAGGCCCGCGAGACGATGGAAATCTATGCGCCGCTGGCGGGCCGCATGGGTATGCAGTGGATGCGCGAAGAGCTTGAGGATCTGTCCTTCAAGGTTCTGAACCCCGAGGCGCGCAACTCCATCATCCGCCGCTTTCTGACGCTGCAGAAAGAGGCCGGCGATGTGGTGCACAAGATCACCGGCGACATCCGGGCCGAGCTGGAAAAGGTGCAGATCGAGGCTTCGGTCTATGGCCGGGCGAAGAAGCCCTATTCGATCTGGCGCAAGATGCAGGAAAAGGATCTGGCCTTTTCGCGCTTGTCCGACATCTACGGGTTCCGGGTGATCTGCGAATCCGTCGCCGATTGCTATCGTATTCTGGGCGTCATCCACCAACGCTGGCGCGCGGTGCCGGGGCGGTTCAAGGATTATATCAGCCAACCGAAATCCAACGGCTATCGGTCGATCCATACCACGGTTTCGGGTCGTGACGGCAAGCGGGTAGAGGTGCAGATCCGCACCCGCGAGATGCACGAAGTGG
>JALQYS010000032.1 GCA_023254015.1 Paracoccaceae bacterium | reverse complement strand
GACATCGGCGATGACCTGCCCCGCAGTGATCGCCGGATAGACCTTCGCGACGCGTCCAGCCCGACCGTCAGCCATGACCTGCGCGCCGGGGCGGACCTTGTCGGCCAGCGATTCCGGCATGGTCAGGCGCACGATGGTCGGTCCGGCGGTGATTACGGCGATGGGCATGCCCGGAGCAACCGGAGAACCGGCAGGGACGTCGGCGCGCAGCACCCGGCCATCGGTCGGGGCGACAACCGCGCCTTGTCCGGCAACAGCGTCAACGGCAGCCTGCTGGGCGCGTGCCGCGCGGACCTGGGCCTGCGCAGCCGAGGCAGCCGCCTGGGCCTGTTCCAGCCGGGCTTTGGCATAGACGCCGTTCTGGTGAAGGAAGCGCACGCGCTCCAACTCGGCTGCCGCCTGGGCGGCCTGCGCCTGTGCCGCAGCGGCTTGGGCGCCATAGGCTCCGGACTGATAGCCAAGCTGGCTGTCGACGATCCGTCCGATCACCTGCCCCTTGCGCACCATATCCCCCTCACGCACGGAGAGGGAGGTGAGGATGCCGGGTATCCGGGCAAGGACCTGCGCCTGATCGACCGTGGCAATCTCTGCCGCCACGTCTTGCCACGCAGCCGCATCGGTGGAGGCCAGAACCAGTCGCGGACCGGTGGGGGCTTTTTGAACCGCGGCAGTTTCTTCGCCAGAGCTGCAGCCTGCCAGAGGCAAAGCCAGCAGCAGACCGATTGCCGCAATACCGTTCAGTTTGATTTGCATGGTTAAGCCCCCGGCAGAATTTTTGATTAACGCTCGACCGGCAGGCCGGCCGAGGCCCAGGCCCCGAAGCCGCCGGCCAGATGGGTGTCGACAGCTTCCTGTGCGACGCTGCATTTGTCGAGCGCCATGCCCGAACGCTTTCCGCCCAGGCAATTCAGGATGATGGTCTTGCCTTCTGCCTTGGGCAACTTGGATGCCTGAAAGGTTGAAAGTGGCAAGTTCACGGCGCCAGGAATGTGGCCATCGGCAAATTCATTCACTTCACGCACGTCAACGACCAGGGCTTCGCCCTTGCGGATCAGCTCGTCGAGCTGGGCAGCGGTGATTTCCTTGTGCTTTGGTTTTCCGAAGCCAAACATGCTGAGACACTCCTGTAATCATCTGCACTTAACCGACCGGATCGGGCGGACACTTTATTTGCTTGCCTATATCGTATTTGCCTTATATAAGTCAACACTGATATCGCATCCATGCCGCTTCAGTATTACAGCGTTAAGTCATGCTGGAGGGGGTAAACGGGAGGAAACCGATGGCATTGCCGAAGATCATCATTCTGGGTGCAGGGCTCGGCGGAACCATCGCCGCTTACGAAATCCGCGATGCCGTAAAAGGCAAGGCAGATGTCATGGTGGTCAACGATCAGGATGACTATTGGTTTGTCCCCTCAAACCCCTGGGTCGCCGTCCGCTGGCGCGATCCCGATGCGATCAAGGTCCATCTTCCGCCGATCATGGAAAAGAAGGGCATCGCTTTTACTTCCATCGGCGCCAAGCGGGTTCACCCTGCTGAGAACCGGCTTGAGCTCAACGACGGCACCTCGCTCGACTATGACTACCTGGTCATCGCTACCGGGCCCGAACTGGCCTTTGACGAAGTGACCGGACTGGGGCCGGACGGGTTCACCCAGTCGATCTGTCGGACCGACCATGCGGCTCACGCTGCCGATGCCTTTGACCAGTTCTGCGAAGATCCCAAGCC
>JALQYS010000015.1 GCA_023254015.1 Paracoccaceae bacterium | reverse complement strand
TGGCGAGCTTGGGGTTCACAAGGCTGGCGTCGCGGGCTTTCACGCGGCCGTCGATGCAGATCACCCACTCGGCGCGGATCTTTTCAATCTCGGCAAAGGCCGGGCTGTCGCTGTCGGCCAGCACTTGCGTGATGCCATAGTGATCGCGCAGATCGATGAACAGCACCCCCCCGTGGTCGCGCACCCGGTGGACCCAGCCCGACAGGCGGACCTCTTGGCCGACCTGGGCGGTGTTCAGGGCGGCGCAGGTATGGCTGCGATAGGCGTGCATGTTTGTCCCCTTCAAGGAGGCTTTGATCCGGTTTGCGCCGAAAAAGCGCGGGCGGGCGGGGAAGTCAAGGGAAACTGCGGCGAAAGGGCTGCGCCTACCAGGGCACGGGCTTGCCGGCCCAGTCATGGAAGGTGCCGGTTTGATCCGGCCCCAGCCGCTCCAGCACCTGCCACAGCCGGGCGGCCGCCAGATCGGGGGCCACCCTTTCGTGGCCCGCGCCATGCACGGCGGTCAGCGGCGTGGCCACGGTGCCCGGATGCAGCGCGACCAGAACCGATTGCGGATGGCTGCGCGCCCATTCGATGGCGGTGGTGTGCACGATCTGGTTCAGCGCCGCCTTTGCCGCGCGATAGCCATACCAGCCGCCCAACCGATTGTCGCCGATAGAGCCGACCCGCGCCGACAGGACCCCGACCCGCACCACCCGGTCGCGCGGCAAAAGGCGCAAGAGATGTTTCAGCACAAGCGCCGGCCCCACCGCATTGACGGCAAACTGCGCCATCAATCCGTCGGCATCGACGGCGCGGATCGTCTTTTCCGGCGCCCTGCCCTGCACCTCCAGCGCGCCGGTGGCCAGCATCACCCGCTCAAACCCCGGCGCCAAGCCGCCCAGCGCGGCCGCGACCGAGGTTTCGTCGGTGACCTCCAGCCCATCATGGCGCCGCGACAGCCCCACGACCTCCTCCCCCGCCGCAGCAACAAGCGCCACGCCGATCCCGCCCGACGCCCCGATGACCAATGTTCGCATGTCGCCCTCTTCTTTTGCGGAAAGCTGTGGGCAAGCCCGCCCGCGTCAAGGGGGTGGGCCCGAATGAAAAAGGTTGCCGCCCCCTCTTTTCTTTCCCTGCCCGCTGGCTATAGTCCGGCGCCATGGCACGGACACGCACCCCTTACGGCATGCCCTCGACCGCATTTGCGGCGACGCTTCCCCGTGGCCTTCTTCTTCTTAGCAGCCTCTGAGCGTGCCCAAGGGCGCGACCGCTCGGAGGTGACCAGCGCCCAAGGACAGACGCAAAGCTAAGATTTCAGGATTTCCGACATGACCGATACCGCCCAGACCCGCGCCGATCAGGCCAAGACCCAACCGCGTGTCATCATCTTTGACACCACGCTGCGCGACGGCGAACAATCGCCCGGCGCCACCATGACCCATGAGGAAAAGCTGGAAATCGCCAGCCTCCTGGACGAAATGGGCGTCGATGTGATCGAGGCGGGCTTTCCCATCGCCTCGGAAGGCGATTTTGCCGCCGTGTCGGAAATCGCCAAACGGTCGAAGAACTCCACCATCTGCGGCCTCAGCCGCGCGAACTTCAAGGACATCGACCGCTGCTGGGAGGCGGTGAAACACGCGCGTTCCCCGCGCATCCACACCTTCATCGGCACCTCGCCCCTGCACCGCGCCATTCCGAACCTGACCATGGACGAAATGGCCGAGCGGATTCATGAAACCGTGACCCATGCCCGCAACCTGTGCGACAACGTGCAATGGTCGGCGATGGATGCGACGCGGACCGAGCATGATTACCTGTGCCGCGTGGTGGAAATCGCCATCAAGGCGGGCGCAACGACGATCAACATCCCCGACACCGTGGGCTATACTGCGCCGCGCGAAAGTGCCGACCTGATCGCGATGCTGCTGAACCGCGTGCCTGATGCCGACAAGGTGATCTTCGCCACCCATTGCCACAACGATCTGGGCATGGCGACGGCCAACGCCCTGGCCGCGGTGGATGCCGGTGCCCGCCAGATCGAATGCACGATCAACGGCTTGGGCGAACGCGCCGGCAACACCGCGCTGGAAGAAGTCGTCATGGCGATGAAGGTCCGCAACGACATCATGCCCTACCGCACCGGCATCGACACCCGATGCGCTTTTGTTGATTTTCTCGACCACTTGCACCGCACCGGGCAGATTACCGAAGCACTCGCAAACCGCGCCACCCTCTAAACCTAACCACGAAAGCCAAACCATGACAACCGAAATATTTACACCCGAAGAAT
>JALQYS010000460.1 GCA_023254015.1 Paracoccaceae bacterium | reverse complement strand
GACGCATTTCGCAGCGCGTGCTCGAACTGGAGACCTACCGCCTGATGGCGCTGCGCGGTCTGCCGGTGGCCAAGCAACTCTCACCCGAGTTGGCGCAGGCCGAAGCACAGCTGGCGGGCATTGCCGCCCGGCTGGACGCCAAAGACGGCAGCGACCAGGAGCTGCTGGACGACCTGGTGGCCCTGGCCGCCCGCGTGGAACGGGCGACCGCCGAACACGGTTACCGGTTTTCAGCCACGCGCGCTTACGACGCGGTGGTGCAAGAGCGCATTGCTGAATTGCGCGAACGCCCAGTGCACGGCACCCAAACCGTGGGCGAATTCATGCGTCGCCGCTTGGGACCGGCCATGGCCACTGTGGCCGCCACTGCGCAGCGACTGGCCGCGCTGTCCGAGCGCATTGCCCGAACCAGTGCCCTGCTGCGCACGCGGGTGGACATCGCCACCGAAACGCAGAACCAGCAACGGCTGGAAAAACTCACGCGCGGGCAGGACCTGCAGCTTCGCCTGCAGTCCACGGTGGAAGGACTGTCGATCGCGGCCATCAGCTACTACGTGGTCAGCCTGCTGCTGTACGGCGCCAAGGCGCTCAAGCTCGCCGGGGTGCCGATCCAGCCGGAGCTGTTTCTCAGCCATGCGCCGGCCTATGGGCAAGATGTGCCGGACCCGTGGTATACGGGCGATTTCGACACTGTCCTTGACATGATCGAAGCCGCCAGCGACGGGCTGATCGCGGACTTGCGGGCCAAGCGGGGCTAGGCCCCGCCACTCCCCCGGGCTTAGTTGCTGCCGCCGCACATCGCCTCGGCCTGAGCGCCAAAGGCCTTGTAGCGATCCCAGAACGCATCATCGCCGCGCGACTTTGACATCCAGACATTGTGCGCCTTGTCCGGATCCTTGAAAAAGCTGACCGCCCGGCGCTGATCGCTGTTGGACAGCGTCATGTCGGCGGCCTCCTGGATGCAGTCGCACAGCGCCCGTGTGGCGGCCTTGCGGTCTGAACGGTTGCAGGCACGTTCGATCGGCCCGGCAAAAGCGGCACTGGCAAACATCGCCATGGCGGCGGCCAGAAGGAAGGATTTCGTCATGTCTCAGCCTCGGTTTGCCCGCGCGGTTCGGCCACCCGTCTTGAGGGTGGTGGTCCGGCGGATCATGTTCTGCGTGCCATTATGACGCCAAACCCCGCGATTTTCAATGCCGTCTGCCCAAGCGGTCAGTCATTTCAAGGACTTGCCCCGGCACCTTCGGCGGAAAGCCCCGCGGCCAGTGCCCGGAACATGGCGATGTTGGCCTCATCAACGCCCGGTTCTTCGAAGCCCCGGTCGGCGGCATTGACGGCAATCACAACCCCTAGGCCCGGATTGATGTAGATATACTGGCCATAGATGCCTCGCGCCATCACCTCGCCCGGCGCGGCATCGGCGGGAATCCACCACTGAAACCCGTAGTCTGCGCCATCTTTTGCCTGCGGGCTGGTCATGGCGATCACCCAATCCTCGGGCACCACCTGAATCCCCTGCCATTTGCCGCCCTGCAGGATCATCTGACCGAATCGGGCATAGTCGCGCGTCCGCAGGTTGAGCCCGCCAAGAACAAAGGACACCCCCTCGCCGTCGGTCAGGTAATAGGGCGCGGCTTCCAGCCCCAGGGGCGCAAGGATGCGGTCCTCCAGCAACTCGGGGATATCCTTGCCGGTGGCGCCACGAATGACCATGCCGATGACATGCGTGTCGATCGAGACATAGTGGAACCGCGCCCCCGGATCGCCCGCACGCGCCGTCAGCCCGGCGGCAAAGCCATCCATCGACCCGCCCAGCGCCAGCACACGGCCCATGCGGTTGATGTCGCTGTTGAAGTCCAGGTAATCCTCGTTGAAGGCCGCCCCCGAGGACATGGTCAACACATCGCGAATCGTAGCCCCGTCATAGGCCGACCCCTTCAGCGCCGGCGCATAGGTGACGACCTGATCGTCCAGACTGCCAAAGGCGCCTTCGGCCTGCAGCACGCCAAAAAGCGCCGCCAGAAAGCTTTTCGCCACCGACCACGAGATGCGCAGATCCTCGGGCCCGGTGCCAAAGTAATAGCTTTCATGCACCAGCTGGCCGTTTTTCAGCATGACAAGCCCGGTGACCGCCCGATCCTTGATCCACTGCTCGGCCTCGGGCGGCAGCGTGGCGGGCGGGCCCGGCGGCAGGGCAGAGACCGGCCCCTCCCCCCGCGACAGGGGGCGCGTCAGGAACAGCCTGTCCATGTGGCTGAAGTTCTGCACGATGTTTTCCGCCTGAAAGAGGCTGTTCACCGCCCAAAGCCGGGCGATCTGCTCACGCTTCCACAGGGCGGCTGCGGCGGCCAGCAGGACCAGAACGGCAAGGATCTGCAGAAGGCGGCGCAATAGGTGGCGCATGGGGCTTCCTTTCGGTTTTGCGCCCCAAGGCCAGCACGATGCGGCCGGTCAGGCAAGCCCGAACTGCGGCAGGCCTGCCGTCAGCCGTCCTTGCGCAACAAGCCGCGCAGCGCGTCGAACGGAGTTGCCGCTTTGGCCGGGGCCGAGGGGGGGGCAGCGGGCGCCGGTTTTGGCGCGGGCGCGGCCTCGGCCGCCCCTGCCGTGCCGGAATTGCGCGGCGGCGCGGTGCGCAGGGCGACAGCGTTCAGGAATTTCGCACTGTCGCCGGCTGCCAGGGCCTGGGCCCCGTCGGAAATGCCGCGCATGAGATCCTCCAGCCAGTCCTGATCGGCCTTGGCGAAATCATGCAGCACATAGGCGGCCACGGCGTCCTTGTGGCCGGGATGCCCAATGCCCAGCCGCACGCGGTGATAGGCCTCGCCCAGATGCTGATGGATGGACCGCAAGCCGTTATGCCCCGCATGGCCGCCACCCGACTTGACCCGGCATTTGCCGGGGGCCAGGTCCAGCTCGTCATGGAACACCGTCACCTCGTTCAGCGCCAGCTTGTAAAAGCTGACCGCCGACTGCACCGACTGGCCCGACAGGTTCATGAAGGTTTCGGGCTTCAACAGCACCACCTTCTCCAGCCCCAGCCGCCCCTCGGCGACCAGCCCGTGATGCGCCTTGCGCCAGGGGCCAAAGCCATGGTCGGCCGCGATGCGGTCCAGCGCCATGAAGCCGATGTTGTGGCGGTTGCCCGCATATTTCGCGCCCGGATTGCCAAGCCCCACGAAAAGCCGCATTTGCCTCTCTCCTTTTGTCCGCAAATCCCACGGGAGGACCGTCTTGGCAAGCCCGGGCCTGCTTGACTTGGGGCGGATCAAAAGCCAGCTATGGGGGAAAAGCCCGGAGCAGGTGTTGCGGATCACAGTCATCGCCTCGATGCGGAACGAGGG
>JALQYS010000452.1 GCA_023254015.1 Paracoccaceae bacterium | reverse complement strand
TCGCGACGCAGGTCGCCTTCGACGGTGAAGTTGGCGTCGATGTATTCGCGGATGGCGAGCACTTCGGCGTCCGAGAGCTGGTTGACGCGACGGGCGCGGTCGATGTTCAGCGCGGAGCAGATGGCTTCGGCGTTGGCCGGGCCGATGCCCGCGAGATATTGAAGAGAGATCAGCACCCGCTTTTGGGTCGGGATGTTTACGCCAGCAATACGAGCCAAGGCGTTTGTCCTTTCGTTGCGGTTCCGTCACGCCAGAACCTTTTTTCACAACTGCCGCAGGAGTGTCTGCGGCGACGATCTTCCCAAATGAAGGGAAACCCAAACCACGGGCGATTCCATGTCGGGACGCCGTGCTTTAGGGTCTTTCCCCCCGCCCGTCAAGCGGCACGGAGGGGAATCTCAGGATTTGTCAAGAACCTTTGCGATTGCCGCGCCGACGGACTCCATATCCGCCATGCCGTCGATCTGGACGAGGCTTTTCTTCGCCCAATAATAGCCGATCAGTGGCGCGGTGTTCTTGTAGTATTCTTGCAGGCGCACGGCGAAGACTTCGGGCGTATCATCCTTGCGCACGGGCTTGCCTGCCGCGCGGGCCTCTTCGGCGCGCTTGACGATACGGCCGACAAGTGCGGCATCATCCACCACAAGCTCGATCACCGCATCCAGGGAAAGGTTCCGTCTGGCCAGAAGGTCGGCCAGAGCATCTGCCTGCTTCAGCGTGCGCGGAAAGCCGTCAAAGATGAAGCCGCCAGGGGCGCCCTTTTCCAGCCGCTCCTCGATCAGACCAATAACGATCTCATCGGTCACCAGCGCGCCACGCTCCATAACCTCGGCCACGCGGCGGCCCATTTCGGTGCCGCTCGTCTTGGCCTCGCGCAGCATGTCGCCGGTGGACAACTGCACCATGCCGCGACCGGCGACCAGTCGTTCGGCCTGTGTGCCCTTGCCCGCGCCGGGCGGTCCCAGAAGGATGATGTTCGCCATACTGCCCTCGTTAACGCCGTGCGGGTGCTTTGGGCGTGCGCTTCTTGCCCCGCAGGTTCGACTTTTCGATCAGCCCTTCATATTGATGGGCCAGAAGATGCGACTGGATCTGGTTGATGGTGTCCATCGTGACCGAAACCACGATCAGAACCGAGGTGCCCCCGAAATAGAACGGGATGGCGAAGGTGCTGCGCAGCACTTCAGGCAGCAGGCAGACCGCCGCCAGATAGGCCGAGCCCAGCACCAGAATCCGGGTCACGACATATTCCAGATATTCCTCGGTCTTTTTGCCGGGGCGGATGCCGGGAATGAACCCGTTCTGATTCTGGAGATTCTGCGCCACGTCGTCGACCTTGAAGGCCACGTTGTAGGTATAGAAATAGGCGAAGAACGCAATCATGCCGACGAAGAACACCAGATAAAGCGGCTGGCCGGGACCGAAGTAGGCCAGGATGGCTGACATGACTGGTCCGGTTTGCGCGCCAGAGAAGGTCGAGATAGTCATCGGCAGCAGCAAGAGCGAGGAGGCGAAGATCGCCGGAATCACGCCCGCCGGGTTGACCTTGATCGGCAGATGCGACGTGCCGCCGTCATAGATCTTCATGCCAACCTGACGGCGGGGATACTGGATCGAGATCTTGCGAAGCGCGCGCTCCATGTAGACGACTGCCGCGATCACCGCGACCACCATGACCAGCACGCCAATGATGACCGGGGTCGAAATCACGCCCGCGCGGCCCTGGCTGAAGAACTGCGCCAGCGCAGCCGGAATTTCCGCAACGATGCCGACAAAGATGATCAGCGACGTGCCGTTGCCGATGCCGCGCGCGGTGATCTGCTCGCCCAGCCACATCAGGAACATCGTGCCGCCGACCAGCGTGATGACGCAGGAGGCAACGAAGAACATCCCCGGCGAATGGGCAAGCCCGCCTAGCTCAATGGACTTGGCGATGCCATAGCCCTGAAACAGCGCAAGAACGACCGTGCCGTAGCGCGTCCACTGGTTCATCTTCTTGCGGCCCTGTTCGCCTTCTTTCTTCAGCTGCTCCATCGAGGGAACCAGCGAGGTCAGAAGCTGAACGATAATCGAGGCCGAGATATAGGGCATGATGCCGAGGGCGAAGATA
>JALQYS010000386.1 GCA_023254015.1 Paracoccaceae bacterium | reverse complement strand
GATCGCCCAGCTGGCGGAATGCGCGCAGATCGACATTCTGAGCGGGGCGGCGGTGGTGGCCTTTTGCGAGGAGCATGCGATCGATTTCGTGATCGTGGGACCGGAGGCGCCCTTGGCGGCCGGGGTGGCGGATGCCTGCCGGGCGGCGGGGATCCTGACCTTCGGGCCGAGTGCGGCGGCGGCGCGGCTGGAGGCCTCGAAAGGGTTCACCAAGGAAATCTGTGATGCCTGCGGAGCGCCGACGGCGGGCTATGCGCGCTTTACCGAAGCGGAGCCGGCCAAGGCCCATGTACGCGCCGAGGGCGCGCCCATCGTGGTGAAGGCTGATGGTCTGGCCGCGGGCAAGGGCGTGATCGTCGCCATGACCGAGGACGAGGCGCTGGCCGCCATCGACGACATGTTCGGCGGTGAGTTCGGCGCGGCAGGGGCCGAGGTGGTGATCGAGGAGTTCATGTCGGGCGAAGAGGCCAGTTTCTTTGTCCTGACCGATGGCGTGACCGCCCTGCCCATCGGAACGGCGCAGGACCACAAGCGCGTGGGCGACGGCGACACCGGCCCGAACACCGGCGGCATGGGCGCCTATTCTCCCGCGCCCGTGCTGACCGAGGCGATCCAGAAACAGGCGCTGGACGAAATTGTCCTGCCGACGATCCGCGAAATGGCCCGGCGGGGCACCCCCTATCAGGGCGTGCTCTATGCAGGCCTGATGATCGAGCACGGAAACGCCCGGCTTGTGGAATACAACGCCCGCTTTGGCGATCCGGAAACCCAGGTCCTGATGATGCGACTTGGCGCCCAGGCGCTGGACCTGATGCTCGCCTGTGCCGAGGGACGACTGGCCGAGATGCGGGTCAACTGGGCCGATGACCATGCGCTGACAGTCGTCATGGCGGCTAAGGGCTATCCCGGCGCCTATCAGAAGGGCAGCGAGATCCGCGGGCTGGATCGACTGCCCGAAGACAGCCGGCACATGGTCTTTCACGCTGGCACCGCCGAGAAAGATGGCGCGATCATCGCCAACGGCGGCCGCGTCTTGAACATCACCGCGCGCGGCGACACGCTGGCCGATGCCCGAAACCGGGCCTATGCCATGATCGATCACATCCGCTGGCCCGAAGGCTTTTGCCGTTCCGACATCGGCTGGCGCGCTTTGTAAGACAACGGCGCCGCGGATCGTGCCGATCCGCGGCAAGCTTTTTTTCTCGCCTCTGGCCTGCGGCCAACCGGCGAGCGGTCAGGGGGCGTGCCGCCCCCTCGGCGCCTGCGCGCCTCACCCCCGCGAGTATTTTTCGAAGGGCAAAATGCCCAGAGCTTCCGCAGATGACTTGCCCTTTCCCAAATACTCTCAGGGGGTGAGGGCGAAGCCCGAGGGGGCAGAATGCCCCCTTTTCCTTGAGCCCGCGCGATCTGGCGCGGGCGAGGCAAAAGGCTTGCCGGGGCTTTGCCCTGCAATGCCCCGGCGCGATTTGGTCTTCTCTGCGCGTTCATGGCCTCTTGCGGGGAGGGGGCGGGGGGCATAAAGAAGCGCCGATTTCAGGCTGTGGGAGAGGTCCATGCCGCTTTTGGTGATGAAATTCGGTGGCACCTCGGTGGCGGATCTCGACCGCATCGCCAATGCCGCCCAGAAGGTGCAGCGCGAGGTGGAGCGTGGCTATGACGTGATCGTCATTGTCTCGGCCATGTCGGGCAAGACCAATGAGCTGGTGGGCTGGGTCGAAAAGACTTCGGCCCTTTATGATGCCCGCGAATATGACGCGGTCGTGGCGAGTGGCGAGAACGTCACTGCCGGCCTTATGGCGTTGCGTCTGCAGGAGATGGGGGTTCCCGCGCGCAGCTGGCAGGGCTGGCAGGTGCCGATCAACACGACCTCGGCCCATGGTTCGGCGCGCTTCGTGTCGATCCCGCGCGAAAACATGGACGCCAAATTCGCCGAAGGCTTCAAGGTGATGGTGGTCGCGGGCTTCCAGGGGGTCTCGGCCGAAGGCCGCATCACCACGCTGGGCCGGGGCGGGTCGGACACCACGGCCGTGGCCTTTGCCGCCGCCTTTGGTGCGGAACGCTGCGACATCTACACCGATGTGGACGGGGTCTATACCACCGACCCGCGCATCTGCGAACGGGCTCGCAAGCTGGACAAGATCGCCTTTGAGGAGATGCTGGAGCTGGCCTCGCTTGGCGCCAAGGTCCTGCAGACGCGGTCGGTGGAACTTGCCATGCGCTACAAGGTGCGCCTGCGGGTTCTGTCCTCGTTCGAGGACACTGATGAAACTTCTGGAACTCTGGTCTGCGACGAGGACGAAATCATGGAATCGAAAGTTGTTTCTGGCGTCGCCTACAGCCGCGACGAGGCCAAGATGACCCTGGTCAAGGTCGAGGACCGTCCTGGCATCGCCGCCGCCATCTTTGGCCCGCTGGCCGATGCGGGGGTGAATGTCGACATGATCGTTCAGAACATCTCTGAAGTGGATGACCCGACCGACACGCGCGCCTATACCGACATGACCTTCAGCCTGCCCACCAATCAGGTGGAGCGTGCCAAAAAGGCCATCGACGAGGCCACTGCAGCGGGCAAGTTCAGCTATGGCAAGCTGGTGGTCGATACTGATGTGGCCAAGATTTCGGTCGTGGGGATCGGCATGCGCAGCCAGGTGGGCGTTGCCGCCAAGATGTTCGCGGCGCTGGCGGCCGAGAATGTGAACATCAAGGTCATCACCACCTCGGAAATCAAGATTTCGGTGCTGATCGACCGGAAATACATGGAATTGGCCGTTCAGGCGCTACACGACGTTTTCGAGCTGGACAAGGCCTGAGCCTCAGCGGTCCCGCAAGGAAAAAGCCCGGTCGCATCGACCGGGCTTTTGTTTTAGCGGGGTCGGCGGGCTTAGCCGTTTTCGGCCTGGTGCAGCACGTCCATCAGCGTGGCGTCGGGATTTTCGCCGCACAGCGTCGCCGCGCCGTCGATGTTCGATTGCAGGCGTTCAACGTCAAACCCGGTGTCCGAGGCCTGACCGCCCATGTAGCCATCGATCCAGGTCAGCAGCATTTCGACCGAAGCCGAGGGCATGTCGGCCAGATCGGCGCAGGTGATGGTGGCGATGTCAACCGACTGGGCCATGGCGGTGGGGGCCATGGCGGTCTGGGCGGCAAGGGTAGAGATCAGCAGGGCGGCGGCGCGTCTTTTCATGCGAGGGTCTTTCCCGGTTGGTTGTCCATGTCAGGGGCGCATTTCGGCCTGACGTGCCGGTGTGATCGCGCCCAAATCTGCCAAAAGCAAGACTTTTTCCTGTTCGTCTTGCAGCTGTCAGATCGACCCGGCCTCCACCATGTAGTTCGAGGCTGAACACATCGCCGCATCGTCCGAGGCCAGAAACAGCACCATGCGCGCCACATAGACCGGATCGATCAGGTCGGGCAGGCATTGGCGGTTGCGGTGGGCTTCCAGAGCCTCGGGTGTGGCCCAGAGCGTCTTTTGCCGCTCGGTCATGATCCAGCCCGGCACCACGGCGTTCACCCGGATCCGGTGGCGGCCCAGATCGCGCGCCATGGTGCGGGTCAGGCCATGCACGGCCGCCTTGGCGGTGGCATAGGCGGGAAAACCGCCGCCCGCCTCGAACCAGGAATTCGACCCCATGTTGATGATCGACCCGCCGCCGGCCGCGATCATGTCGGGCGCCACGGCCTGAATGGCAAAGAACATGTGACGCAGGTTGGTGGCCTGACGTTCGTCCCAATACTCGGGCGTGACCTCAGTCCAGGAGTGGCGGTCATCGCGGGCGGCATTGTTCACCAGAACCTCGGCCGGGCCGATGTACGATTTCAGACGGTCAAGCGCCGCCTGCATCGCGGGAATGTCGCG
>JALQYS010000371.1 GCA_023254015.1 Paracoccaceae bacterium | reverse complement strand
GAAGAGCTGCGCGCGGCCCGGTCCACGCCCCCGCGCCGCGCAGGCCGGCCTGACGAAGTGGCCGCCTGCGTTGCCTTCCTTGCCTCGCCCGGGGCGTCCTATGTCAACGGGGCGACGCTGGTCGTCGATGGCGGCAACATCCTGCAGGAGCGCAAGGCATGACCCCCGCCGCCCGTGCTGCCGCCGCGATTGCCGTTCTGGACCGTATCCTTGGCGGCGAACCCGCCGAACAGGCGCTGACCAACTGGGGCCGCGCCAGCCGTTTTGCCGGGTCGGGGGATCGCCACGCGGTGCGCGATCTTGTCTATGACGCGCTGCGCTGCAAGCGGTCTTTCGCGGCGCTTGGCGGCGGGATGACCGGGCGCGGGCTGGTTCTGGGCGGCCTGCGCGCGGAAGGTCAGGACCCGGACCTTCTCTTCACCGGCCAAGGCCATGCCCCCGCCCCGCTGACCGCCGCCGATCAGGGCCGCCACCCGGAGGGGGCCGAGGCGCTGGATGTCGCGGATTGGCTTTACCCCTTGTTCGTCAAGGCCTTGGGCGATGAGGCCGATGCAACGCTTGCCGCGATGCGCGCCCGCGCCCCGGTGTTCCTGCGCGTCAACGCCCGCAAGGCCACCCTGCCAGAGGCCATCGAGGCTCTGGCCAATGCAGGCATCCGGGCCACCCCGGTCGAGGGCATCGCGCTGGCGCTCAGGGTGACCGAGGGCGCCCGCAAGATCGCAGCCAGCTCGCCCTATGCCGAAGGTCTGGTCGAGCTGCAGGACGCCTCCTCGCAGGCCGTGGTGCAGGCCTTGCCGCTGCGCGACGGCCTGCGCGTGCTGGATTATTGCGCCGGTGGCGGCGGCAAGTCGCTGGCCATGGCGGCCCGGGCGCGGCTGACGCTTTTTGCCCATGACGCCGACAAGGGCCGGATGCGCGATCTGCCCGCCCGCGCCGCCCGGGCGGGCGCGCGTGTTCAGATCCTAGAAAAGATCGATCCGTCGCAACGCTTTGACCTGATCCTGACCGATGTGCCCTGTTCCGGCTCGGGCAGTTGGCGGCGCGATCCGATGGGAAAATGGGCCCTGACGCCCCAGCGGCTGGAGGCTTTGTGCAAGACCCAAGCCGAGATCTTGGCGCGTGTCGCGCCCCTTGTCGGGCCCTCTGGCGTCCTGGCCTATGCGACCTGTTCGCTCTTGTCCGAGGAAAACGAGGAACAGATCGACCGGTTCCTTGCCGCCCATCCCGGATGGACCTGCCGGGCGCAGCAGCGTTTCTCGCCCCTGTCGGGCGGAGACGGGTTCTATGTGGCGCTGCTGGCGCAGGCGTAAATTATCAACCTTTACGAGAATTGAAATGACTTCTCTCGCCTTTTCCGCTCAAAATGCGGTTGGGGGAGATGTTCATTAAACCCCGGTTAACCATTGCCCGGTTTGATGGGCGAGAGGCGATTCCCTGCGGGGAGTCGCGGCAGGTATTTGGGGGGCAGGGCCTTGGCGGGCAGACAGGCGGGCAAGCTGGCAGGGGTGTTCGACCGCCGACAAGGGGGCCTGCGGGCCGTGGCGTTGCTGGTCGTTTTGTCGATCACGGCACTGGCGCTTGTGTCGCTGACCGACAATCGCGGCCTGCAGATTGGCGCAGCTGCGGTGGGGCTGACCTTTGTCGCGCTGGTGTTCATGCTGCGCTCGATGGGGCTGTGGCAGGACTGGCGGGAACGCCGACTTGAGGCTGGGCTGCAGGCGCTCACCGGCCATGATGCAACCCCCAGCTTTACCACCGACCTGCACGGTCTGGTGCGCTATCAGAACGCCGCCGCACGAGAGCGGTTTGGCGGGGCCGAAGGCAAGACCCTGATCGCGACCCTCGGCGATTCCTTTGCAGCGCCTTCGGCCGTTTTCTATCGCCTGCAGACCCGCGCCTCGCATGCTGGCGCCGCGCGCGAAGATGTCGTCACCCGCCGGGGCCATACCCGGCTTTCGGTGCATCGCCTGTCGGATGACCGGTTTCTGTGGCGGCTTGAGGAATTCATTGACCGCAGCGTTCAGGGGCGGGGGGCCGAAACGCTCAGCCTGCCGATGCTGACGGTGAACCGCGCCGGTGTCGTGCTTTTCTGCAACGAGGCCATGCGCCGGCTTCTGGGCGGCAGGCCAAAGCGGCTGGATCGGGTTTTCACCTCTCCCCTGCTGCGCTCGGGCGAAGAGGTGGAGGTGAATGCCGTCGACGGCCCGATGCGCGCCATTCTGGCCGAGGTGGAAGGCCCGGCCGAACGCCGGGAAATCTTTCTGCTGCCCTTGCCCCGCACCGAGAGGCCGGCACCGGTGCAGACCGACTTTGAACATGTGCCGGTTCCGCTGCTGAAACTGGCTCCCGACGGCATGCTGCGCGCGGCCAACGCCGCCGCGCGTGAGCTGTTGCAGCTGGAAGCAGGCGTCATGCCCGCCTTTCACGACCTGTTTGATGGGCTTGGCCGGCCGGTCGGCGATTGGCTTGCCGACGTGGTCGCCGAACGCAAACCCGCCGGCGCCGAGGTTCTGACCGCCCGCCAACTGGGCAGCGAAGTCTTTGTCCAGATCAACTTGCGCCGCATCGTCGAAGGCGGCCGGCCCGGGGCGCTGGCGATCCTGCAGGATGCCACCGCCCTCAAGACGCTTGAGGCGCAGGTGGTGCAAAGCCAGAAGATGCAGGCCATCGGCCAGCTTGCCGGCGGCATTGCGCATGACTTCAACAACTTGCTGACAGCGATCTCTGGGCACTGTGACCTCTTGTTGCTGCGTCACAAGGCCGATGATCCCGCCTATGCCGACCTGATCCAGATCCACCAGAACGCCAATCGTGCCGCCGCGCTGGTCGGGCAGCTTCTGGCCTATTCGCGCAAACAGACACTCAAGCCCGAGCGGCTTGAGCTTGAGGATCTTCTGTCCGATCTGGCCCATCTTCTGAACCGTCTGGTGGGCGAGCGGATCAAGCTGCGTCTGACCCATGGCAAGGGGCTTTCACCCATCCGCGCAGATCGGCGCAAGTTGGAACAGGTGGTGATGAACCTTGTCGTCAACGCCCGCGATGCGATGCCTGCGGGGGGCACGATCCACATCGAGACCGAAGCGCTGACGCTGCGTGATGACATGCGGCGCGACCGGGCGCTGGTTCCGGCCGGGGAATATACACTCATCCGGGTCAGCGATACCGGCTGCGGCATCCCCGAAGATCGCCTGCAGAAAATCTTTGAACCCTTCTACACCACGAAAAAGCCTGGTGAGGGCACCGGGCTTGGACTGTCCACGGCCTATGGGATTGTCAAACAGTCGGGCGGGTTCATCTTTGTCGATTCGACCGAAGGTGAGGGCAGTATTTTCCAGGTCTATTTCCCGGCCTACAGCGGTGCCGATCTCGAGGATGCTGCCCCGTCACAGGCCCTGAAGGCGGGCGTCGTGATGCGGCCCGGCGAAGGGGTGGTTCTGTTGGTCGAGGACGAGGCCCCGGTACGCGCCTTTGCTAGCCGCGCGCTGCGGATGCGGGGCTATACCGTGCTTGAGGCTGAAAGCGCGGAAGAGGCGCTGCAAAAGCTGGAAGACCCGGCGCTGCAGGTCGATCTTTTCGTGACCGATGTGGTCATGCCCGGCCTCGATGGTCCGACATGGGTGAAAAAGGCGCTGGAAAGCCGGCCGAATGTCCGGGTGATCTTCGTTTCGGGCTATGCCGAGGATGCCCTGTCCGAGATGCAGGCGCGCATCCCGAATTCGGTCTTCTTGCCAAAGCCTTTCTCGCTGTCAGATCTGGCCGCGACGGTGCAGGGCCAATTGCTGCATTGATCAGCCGCCAATGCTTTCATAGAGCGCAAAGTCCTGCGCCAGCCGGGCGCGCAGCATGGTCTCGGTTTCGGCGGTCAACGCGGTGTTGCCCTTGGGAGAGACGTTCATATGCGGCAGGGTGATCTCGCAGCCGAGCCGGTCCTCCAGAAACTGCACGAAGCCGTCGAGTGCCTCATAGCGGAACAGATGCGGCATCTGCGCGCCCGAGGGCGTGGTCAGAAATTCGGCCTGCGACCCCACATCGGCAAAGGCCGGTCGCGGACCTTGGCCACAATAGGCGCGCACAAAGTCGTCAAAGCTCATCCCGGCGGTGGAATGCTCGGGCTCCACATCCTCGCGCTGGCGGTCGCGATACCAGCTGCCCAGCCAGTCACGCGGCTCGCGCATCAGGGCCACCACTTCGAACGAGGCTTTGCGGCTTTCAGACAGGAAGGGCTGCAGAAAGCGCTCAAATCGCGTGGCATCGGTATGCTTCAATTCGCGCGGACGCAGAATCACCAGGGAAGCCAAGGCCCCCAGCGCGGCTTCTATGGCGGTCGAGGCGGTCTTGGGGGTGGCCAGAAACGCCAGACGCTGCTGCCAGAATACCATCATGGTGAAGAATCCCCTGATTTTCCCGCAAATCTGCTGCCCCGTTCACTATTCCTTAATCCTGCTGGGGGAAAGCTGGGTTCAGAAGAAATCGATTGAAATGTTCTTCTTTTGTCTGCATATAACGGAAACAAAGAGGGAACATACGGGCGATTGCCGCCAAGGCGCGGCCATGTGATAAGGAGAGCGGCAATGGTGGCGGTGGCGAACCTCCTCGACGTGAACGGGAACAAGGGCATGGACAAGGCGAAGGCGCTGGAAAGCGCGCTGGCACAGATCGAGCGGCAATTTGGCAAGGGCTCGATCATGAAACTGGGCCAGGACAATGCGGTGCTGGACATCGAGGCGACCTCGACCGGCTCGCTGGGGCTGGACATCGCGCTGGGGATCGGTGGCCTGCCGCAGGGCCGGATCATCGAGATCTATGGGCCGGAAAGCTCGGGCAAGACCACGCTGACGCTGCATCTGGTGGCCGAAAGCCAGAAAAAGGTTTAGTATTACCAGGTGATGTTATCATTGGTGCAGATTCACACACATGTACACATGGTGCTTTAGGAGCATTTTCTACAGGTATGGGAAGTACAGATATCTCTTTTGGGATGATTACAGGTGGTAACTGGTTTAAAGTTCCTGAGTCAATTAAAGTTGTATTCAAAGGAAAACCAGCTCCTTTTGTAACGGGAAAAGATTTAATATTAGAAATCATTAGAATTTTAGGTGTTGATGGAGCTTTATATAAAGCTTTAGAATTCACAGGTGATACAATTAAATATTTATCAATGGATGATAGATTCTCTTTATGTAATATGGCTATTGAAGCAGGTACTTTGGGGCTTGGCTTGGGCATGGGTTCAACCCCAGGACGGACATCGGCCAAGCTGAAAATATAGGCAATGACTTGCGCAACTGCCAAGTACAAAGACTCAGGCACGGGGTAATCAACCTCGGTGCTGAAATAAAGTGCACGCGCCAAAGGCGGCGCAGCAAACATTTCGACGCCATGTTTTTGCGCCTCTTCGCGACTGCGCGCCGCCATGTGGTCTGAACCTTTGGCCAACAAAATGGGG
>JALQYS010000328.1 GCA_023254015.1 Paracoccaceae bacterium | reverse complement strand
TCGGCGCCGGTCTGGGCTTCGAACACGTCGAAATCCTCGGTCATCACCAATTGTTCCGACAGCGCCTCGCGCAGGTCGTCGTCATCATCCACCAGCAGGATCTTTCGCAGCGTTGCCATATATGCCTCCTGTGCGGCCTTGGGTCTGGGGTTCAGATGCGCGCGCACAGGCGGGGTGACAAGATTTGCAACAATTCCCTCACGCGGTCGTGTCGGAACGGGGGGTTCATGTTTCAATTCCGTAACGCCCGGCCTATGTAGGGGGCAAGGAGAGCAGCATGACCCTAGGCCCAAATCCGACCGAAAAGCTGGCCCGCGCGCGGGGCGATCTGCGGCTGGGATTGCCGGTTGTGCTTCTGGGCGGCGGACGCGCCATGGCCGCCGTCGCGGTTGAGGCGCTGACGGCCGAGCGGCTGGCCGATCTTGCGCGGCTGGGGCCGATGGATCTGGCGGTGACCGCCCGGCGGGCCGAGACGCTGAAGGCCCGGGCCTATGATGGCGATCTGGCGCGAATCGCGGTGCCCGAAGGGGCTGACCTGCGCTGGCTGAATGCGGTGGCCGATCCGGCCGACGACCTTCTGGTGCCGATGAAAGGGCCGCTGCACAGCCGGCGTGAGGGCGACGCCGCGCTGCACCGTCTGGCGATCGCGCTGGCCAAATCGGCCCAGCTGCTGCCCGCGGCACTGTTGGTGCCGGTTGAAGGGCCGGGGTTTGCGCTGGCCAATGGCCTTTCGATCCTGTCGGGCGTGGACTGTGGCGATCTGGATCGGCTGGCCCCCTTTGCCCCGGTGATCTCGGCCCGGCTTCCCATGGTCGCCAGTGCGGCGGGGCGCGTGCATGTCTTTCGCCCCGATGATGGCGGGGCCGAGCATTATGCCATCGAAATCGGTCGGCCGGACCGGGACAAGCCGGTGCTGGCACGGCTGCATTCTGCCTGCTTTACTGGCGATGTGCTGGGCAGTCTGAAATGCGATTGCGGCCCGCAGCTGCGCGCGGCGCTGACCCAGATGGGGGCCGAGGGCGCGGGGGTGCTGCTCTATCTGAATCAGGAGGGCCGGGGCATCGGCCTTGCCAACAAGATGCGCGCCTATTCCCTGCAGGATCAGGGGTTCGACACGGTCGAGGCCAATCACCGGCTGGGGTTCGAGGATGACGAGCGTGATTTCCGCATCGGCGCCGAGATCCTGAAGCGGATGGGCTTTTCGCAGGTGCGGCTTCTGACCAACAATCCCAAGAAGATGGCGATGCTGGCGGCCTGCGGATTGCAGGTGGTGGAACGGGTGCCGCTGAAGGTGGGCCAAACGCGCGAGAATGCCGCCTATCTTGCCACCAAGGCCGCGAAATCCGGGCATCTGCTGTGAAGCCCGAAGATCTGGTCGTCACGCCGACGGGTGTGCGGTTCATGGGCCGGCGCTTTCCCTGCAGCATCGGGCGCGGGGGCATCGTCGCGGCCGGGAAAAAGCGCGAAGGCGATGGCGGCACGCCGACCGGGGTGCACCGGATTGTCGGCATGCTGTATCGCCCCGACCGCATGGCGCGCCCCGCCGATTGGGCGCTGCCGATCGGGCCGTTGGACCTGTGGTCCGATGATCCGGCGGATGAGGATTACAACCTGATGGTCCGCGCGCCGCATGCCTTCAGCCACGAAAAGCTGCGGCGGGCAGATCCCCTCTATGATCTGGTGATCCTGACCGACTGGAACTGGCCCCATGCCGTGCCGGGGCGTGGTTCGGCCATTTTCCTGCACCGCTGGCGCAGGCCGGGGTTTCCCACGGCGGGCTGCGTGGCCTTTGACCCGCTCGATCTGTTGTGGATCGCAAGGCGGATCACCTATCAGACCCGGCTGATCGTGCGTTAGGCCCTCCTCGAGCATTTCATGCACTCGTCGGCCCGCCGGCGCGAGGAGTGCACGACGTGCTCGACGAGCCTTGCGTTACACCCGCTCGATCAGCACCGCCGTGCCTTGGCCCACGCCGACGCACATGGTGGCCAGGCCATAGCGACCGCCGCTGCGCTGCAACTCCAGCGCGGCCGTGCCGGTGATCCGCGCGCCCGTCATGCCAAGGGGGTGGCCCAGGGCAATCGCGCCGCCGTTGGGGTTCACCCGGGGGTCGTCATCGGCAATGCCAAGACCGCGCAGCACCGCCAGACCCTGGGCTGCAAAGGCCTCGTTCAACTCGATCACCGACAGGTCGGCGACGGTCAGACCATGCTGTGCCAAAAGCCTGTTCACGGCCGGAACAGGGCCGTAGCCCATGACACGGGGAGCAACCCCAGCCGAGGCGGCGCCCAGAATTCTGGCGATGGGCTTCAGGCCGTTTGCTTGGGCGGCTTCGGCACTGGCTATAATCAGCGCCGCCGCGCCATCGTTCACGCCACTGGCATTGCCTGCTGTGACGGTGCCATCGGCGCGGGTGATGGGCCGCAGTTTCGCCAGATCTTCGGGCCGGGTGTCGCCGCGCGGGTGTTCATCCTGCGTCACCTCTGCCGTCTTGCCGCGACCAAGGTCGACGGTGACCGGCACGATTTCCAGCCCCAGCCGCCCGCTGGCCTGTGCTGCGCCTGCCAACCGCTGCGACCGCAGCGCAAAGGCGTCCTGATCGGCGCGGCTGATGCCATATTGGTCGGCCAGATTTTCGGCGGTTTCCGGCATCGAATCGGTGCCGTAGGCCGCCTTCATTTTCGGGTTAACAAAGCGCCAGCCGATGGTGGTATCGGCAATCTCGGTGGTGCGGGCAAAGGCGGTGGTGGCCTTGGGCATCACCATCGGCGCGCGGGTCATCGATTCCACGCCGGCCGCGATGGCCAGCCCGATCTCGCCGGCCTTGATCGCCCGGGCGGCGGCGGACACCGCCTCCATCCCGCTGCCGCAGAGCCGGTTCACCGTGGCACCCGGAACGGTTTCGGGCAGGCCCGCCAGCAAGAGCGCCATGCGCGCGACGTTGCGGTTATCCTCGCCGGCCTGATTGGCGCAGCCCATCCAGACCTCTTCCACCGCTGCCGGGTTCAGGCCTCGATTGCGCGCCAGCAGCGCGGCCAGCGGGATGGCCGCCAGATCATCAGTGCGCACCTGCGCCAGGGCTCCGGCATAGCGGCCAATCGGTGTGCGGATGTAGTCGCAGATATAGGCGTCGGTCATCGGGGGCCTCCTGTTTGCGGCATGGTCTTTCAAGCTTGAAGGAAATGCAAGCGAATCAACCCGCAGCCTCGCGCCGAAGGGCGGCGATCAGGGTTTCGGCTGCGGGCGACAGCCGCGCGCCTGCGCGGGTGGAAAGGCCAATGGGCCGGTGGGTGGTGGGCAAGGGCACGTCCAGCGCCGCCACCAATCCTTGTGCCGCCTCGAACCGGGCCAGTTCCACCGGCCAGACCACAAGATAATCGGCCAGCAGCACCAGCGAGCGGTTGGTCAGGATCGACACCGATTCCACGCTGTTGGCGGGGGGAGGCAGGCCTTGCACGCGAAACGCCTCGTCGATCTGCCGCCGCATCGAGGTTTCCTGACGCGGCAGGATCCAGGGTTCGTCCAGCAGATCAGCCAGCGTCAGGCCCCGCCGCCGGGTCAGCGGGTGGCCAGCGCGCACCACGATCTGGGCGTGGTCGGCGCAAAGGGTTTCCTCGGCGATGCCAGCGCCGCCGGAAAACCCGGGCAGGCGACCGATGACGAAATCCAGTTCGCCCGCACGCAGCAACGGCATCAGCACGTCATTCGTGCCCTCGATCACCTTGACCGCCAGATTGGGCCGGGCCTTGCGCACATCGGCAATCGCCCGCGGCAGCAGCGTGACGGCCGCCGACACCAGAACGCCCACGGCCACCCGCCCGCCCGAGCCTGACCGCATGTCCTCCAGTTCCTGCCCGGCATGGCGCAACTGGGTCAGCACCAGTTTGGCATGGGCGATCAACACCTCGCCCTCTTGCGTGGGCAGAACGCCGCGGTTGGTGCGGTCGAACAGCCGGGCGCCGACCACCGCTTCGGCCTCTTGCAAGGCCTTGGTCACGGCCGATTGCGTCAGACCCACGCTTTGCGCCGCCGCCAGCAGGCTGCCTTCGCGGTCGATGGCGGCTATCAGGGTCAGGTGCCGCAACGACAGGTGGGTTTCCAGACGGGGTAGGGGGGGCATGGCTATTCCATTCAAGAATATCTGGCTTCGAATACTTCATTTGCATTCAATATGCCACTGCGCGTTAATCGCCGCAGGCAACCGATGGGCCAGACCATGACCGATTACCCCGCGCTTCAGCTTTTCATTGACAATCAGTGGCGCACGACGCGCGAGACGCTGCCGGTGCTGAACCCGGCCACTGAAGAGGAGATCGGGCGGCTGCCCGTGGCCGGGCGGGCCGAGCTGGATGACGCGCTGGCTGCGGCCGAGCGCGGCTTCAGGATCTGGTCGCGCACCGCGCCGCGCATCCGGGCGCAGATCATCATGAAAGCCGCCAGCCTGCTCCGCGAGCGCGGGCCGCAGATCGCGCCGTCGATCACCATGGAAAACGGCAAGCCTTTGGTGCAGGCCAGCATGGAAGTGATCCGCGGGGCCGAGTTCTTTGAATGGGACGCGGGCGAGGCCCAGCGGCTTTATGGCCATATCGTGCCCTCGATGCCCGGCATCCGCTATTCGGTGATCCGGGAACCTGCCGGCATCGTTGCGGGATTTGCGCCGTGGAACTTTCCGCTGTCACAACCCGCGCGCAAGATCGCGGGGGCTCTGGCCTCGGGCTGTTCGATCATCCTGAAAGCGGCCGAGGAAACCCCGGCCGGCGCCATGCACATTGCCCGCGCCTTTCAGGATGCCGGCCTGCCTGCGGGGGTGCTGAACCTTGTCTTCGGTCATCCGGCCGAGATTTCCAGTTATCTGATCCCCCAGGATCGCATTCGCGTGGTCGCCTTTACCGGGTCGACAAGCGTTGGCATCCACCTGACGGAAATGGCGGCGCGGTCGATGACGCCGGTGCTGATGGAACTGGGCGGCCATGCGCCGGTGATCGTCTGCGACGACGTTGATCCGGTGGCGGCGGGGCGCATGTCGGCGGCGCGCAAGGCGCGGAACTCGGGGCAGGTCT
>JALQYS010000134.1 GCA_023254015.1 Paracoccaceae bacterium | reverse complement strand
GATCCGAGCAAGTCCACCAACGCGGGGCGCATGCGCACCTTCACACAGGTCAGCAACTTGCCCATCGTGCTGATCGAGTCCGACCGCGAAACCAAGACCGGCAACACCGCGCACGTCAAGTCGTTTGACTGGGACGAATTGAAGGACGCCTTGGATGCCTTCATCGCCCGCGATGCGGGATTGGCCGCCGAGGTGCGCCTGCGCGACCACGAGGTGGACCAGATGTATAACGCCATCTTCCGCGAGCTTCTGACCCATATGCTGGAGGACAGCCGCAAGATCACGCCGGCCATGCAATACCATTTCATCGCCAAGAACATCGAACGGGTGGGCGATCATGCCACGACCATCGCCGAACAGGTGATCTACATGGCCACCGGGCAGATGCCGGGCGACGCGCGGCCCAAGGTCGATGCCGTGCTGGGGCAGGGCAGCCTTGCGGGGGGGCAGGTCTGATGGCTGCGCCAAAGCCAGTTGTCCTTCTGGTCGAGGACGAACCGGCGCAGCGCGAGATCCTGCGCTACAACCTTGAAGCCGAGGGCTTTCAGGTGGTCATCGCCGTCGATGGAGAGCAGGCGATGGAGCGGGTGGCCGAAGGCCTGCCCGACCTGATCCTGCTGGACTGGATGATGCCGCATGTCTCGGGTCTGGAGGTCTGCCGCCGCATCCGCGCCCGGCCCGAGACGCGCGGCATCCCGATCCTGATGCTGTCGGCGCGCTCTGAAGAGGTGGACAAGGTGCGCGGGCTGGAAACCGGGGCCGATGACTATGTCATCAAGCCCTATTCGGTGGCCGAGCTGATGGCCCGGCTCCGCGCCCATCTGCGCCGCGTGCGCCCGGCGCAGGCGGGCGAGGTGCTGGACTGGCAGGATATCCGGCTTGACCCCGAAACCCACCGCGTCACCCGCGGCGGCGCCGAGCTGAAGCTGGGGCCGACCGAGTTCCGGCTTCTGGCCTGTCTGATGGAACGTCCGGGCCGGGTGTTCTCGCGCGAGCAGCTTCTGGACCGGGTCTGGGGCCGCGACATCTATGTCGACAGCCGGACGGTGGATGTGCATGTCGGCCGGCTGCGCAAGGCGCTGATGGCGCAGGGCGGCGATGACCCGCTGCGCACCGTTCGCGGGGCGGGCTATTCGCTGGGCTGAGGGGCGTTTTGCCCCCGGCTTTGCCTTGCGCCGGCTTTCCCCTGCATCAGTGCCGGGCCTGCCGGACAAGCGAAGCGGTATAGATCGCCAGCGCCGTCCAGATCATGACGAAAGCCACCAGCCGGGCGTTGTCGAAAGGTTCGCCGAACCAGAACACCGCCGTCAGGAAGATGATGGTTGGCGCGATATATTGCAGGATGCCGATGGTCGACAGCCGCAACAGCTTTGCGCCATTGGCATAGATCATCAGCGGCACCGCCGTCACCACGCCGCAGCCCAGCAGCAGCAGCGTATCGGCGGTGCTTGTGTGCAGGAACACCGCTGTGCCCTGCGCCTCAAGCCAGAGCGCATGGCCCAGGGCCAGCGGCAAGAGCAGGATCACCTCCAGTGCAAAGCCCTGATTGGGCCCGATGGGCAGCATCTTCTTGAAATAGGCATAAAAGCCCCAGGTCAGCGTCAGGCTCAGCGCCACCATGGGAACCTTGCCCACCTGCCATGTCAGAAAGGCCACCGCCGTGGCGGCCAGGCCAATGGCCAGCTTTTGCGCCAGCGACAGCCGTTCCTTGATCAGCACCGCGCCCAGAAACACCGAGAACAGCGGGTTGATGTAATAGCCCAGCGCCGCCTCCAGCGCATGCCCGGTCTGGATCGACCAGACATAGATCCCCCAGTTGAGCGAGATCAGAACTGCCGTGATCGCCCCCATCGCAAGCATCCGCGGGCTGGCAAGGGCCGCGCGCAGTTCGGCCGTCCGCCCCAGCGCCGCTAGAATCACCAACGCGATCGGCACCGACCAGATCACCCGATGCGCCAGCACCTCCAGCGTGGGCACATCGGCCAGCGCCTTCATGTAGACGGGCAGAAAGCCCCACAAGCCATAGGCCGTCAGCGCAAAGGCAAAGCCGCGGGGGGTATCGATGTCAGGGCGGGATGCAGAGGTCATGTCGCTTGCCTAGCGCAGGGCCGGGGCGACGGCCAATGCAATCTTGTGACTGCTACAATCAGCCGCCGCGATGGGCTCGCTCAACCTCGCGCCTCACGCGCCGGGGGTGCGCGGCAGGTCAAACCCCGGCGCGGCCAGCTCAAATCCCTCAAAGCGGAAGCCGGGCGAGACGGTGCAAGTGACCAGCGTCCAGTCGCCAAGACTGCGCGCGGCCTGCCAATGGCCCGCGGGAAC
This sequence comes from Paracoccaceae bacterium, assembly GCA_023254015.1. GTDB lineage: Bacteria > Pseudomonadota > Alphaproteobacteria > Rhodobacterales > Rhodobacteraceae > Tabrizicola_A. The sequence goes on along the minus strand of JALQYS010000134.1, from coordinate 2,224 downwards.
CACCGATTGCACGTTGTCGCCCGCCAGAACATCCGGCCCAAGCCGCAGGTCGCGCGCACTGTCCTGGCCGACCGACAGGACCAGCGGCGCCCCCGCATTCCAGATCCAGATCTCGTCGGCATCCACCCGGTGCCAGTGGCTGCGCTCGCCCGCCTGCAGCAGGAACAGGATCGCCGTGCCGCTTGCCCGGCCGTCTGCACATCCGTGCAATGGCGGTCCGACCCAGGTCTGGCGATACCAGCCGCCTTCGGGATGGGGCTGCAGCCCCAGATGCGCGATAAGGCGCTGCGCTTCGGTCATGCCTGCCTCCAGCTGCCGGGGGTCAGCCCCTCCAGCGTCCAGTCGCCCACCCGCCAGCGGATCAGCCGCAGGCAAGGCAGGCCCACAGCGGCGCACATGCGGCGCACCTGCCGGTTGCGCCCCTCGCGCAGCGTGAGTTCAATCCAGCCATCCGGCACGGTCTTGCGTTCGCGGATCGGCGGCGTGCGCGGCCAAAGCCAGCCGGGCGGCGGCACGGCGCGGGCGCGGGCAGGCAGGGTGGGGCCGTCTTTCAGAACGACGCCCTTCGACAGGGCCGCCACGGCCTCGGGCGTGACCAGGCCTTCGACCTGCGCGAAATAGGTCTTGTCCATCTTGTGCTTGGGATCGCTGATGCGGGCCTGCAACCGGCCATCATCGGTCAGGATCACCAGCCCTTCGCTGTCGCGGTCCAGCCGCCCGGCAGGATAAACGCCTTTCACCGGCACGAAATCGGCCAGCGTCGCCCGGCCCTCGCCATCGGTGAACTGGCACAGCACGTCATAGGGTTTGTTCAGACAGATCAGCATGCGCACCTGATAGCACGGCCCTTGCCGGAGGCGCCACGCTGTGCCAGCCTCTTGTCATGGAAAAGATCGTCATCATCGGGGCGGGGCTGATCGGGGCGACGCTGGCGCTGGAGTTGTCGCAGCGCGGTCGAGACGTCACCCTGGTCGACGCGGGCTTGCCCGCCGGTCAGGCCTCGGGCCGCAGCTTTGGCTGGATCAACGCGTCCTTTTCGCTGTCCGAGGCGCATTTCGCCCTGCGGGTGGCGGGCATGGCCGCGCATGAGCGGCTGGCCCGCAGGCTGCCGGGGGTGCACCGGGCCTCGGGCTGCCTGTGGTGGGAAGAGGCGGGCGCGGCCTTTGACGCCACCGCCAGCCGTTTGGCTGACGCGGGCTATCCGTTGGAGCGGTTGACTCGCGCGGCGATCACGGCCCGCGAACCGGCGCTGCGCCAGCCCCCGGACGAGGCGCTGTTCTTTCCGACCGAGGGTTGGGTTGACCCGGCCGCGCTGACCCGTGCTGCGCTGGCGGCTTCGGGTGCGCGGGTGCTGTCGGGGCTCGGCGCCGCAATCCGGGTGCGGGGGGGCCGGGCCTGCGGGGTGGACACCCCGCTTGGCCCGATTGAGGCCGATCAGGTGGTGATCGCGGCCGGAACCGGTGCCCCGGCGCTGCTGGCGCCCTTGGGGCTTGATTTGCCGATGCTGCACCGGCCCGGCCTTCTGCTGCGCAGCGCGCCGGTCGGCCTGCGGCTTGGCCCGATCCTTGCCGCCCCCGAACAGGAGCTGCGACAAGAGGACGACGGGCGCCTTTTGGCCCCGGCGGCGGCGTTTCACCAATCCGACGAGGGCGGCGATCTGAGCGACCCTCTGGCGCAGGCCGAAGCGGCTCTGGCGCGGATCGGGGCCATGCTGGGGCTCTCTGGCCTCAAGGCGGAACGCGTGATGCAGGCCGACCGTCCCGTGCCCGGCGATGGACTGCCGGTGGTGGGGGCGGTGCCGGGCGTGGGCGGCCTGTGGCTTTCGGTGCTGCATTCGGGCGTGACGCTGGCCGCGATTGTGGCCGAGGGGCTGGCAGCCGCCATCTCCGGTCAGGAGATGCCGGGGGTGTTGCACCCCTTCCCACCCTCGCGCCTGCTGCCCCCGGCCTGAACCACCGATTTTTCGTCGAAAAATCGCGCCCCGGCGGCGGGCCGGGTCTTTGCAGGATTTCCGTCTGGCCTTGTCGGGGCCGCTGGCGTAAAGCCTGCGGCTGGAAAGGTCTGGTCCGAAGTCGGGGGGAAGCCATGCGTGACATCATCGCCCGTTGCGAGGCCAAGGGCCTGCGCATGACCGAACAGCGCCGCATCGTCGCCCGCGTGGTGGGCGATGCCGACGATCACCCCGATGTCGAGGAACTGCACGCCCGCGCGATGAAGCTCGACC
>JALQYS010000112.1 GCA_023254015.1 Paracoccaceae bacterium | reverse complement strand
GTGAAATTCGTGATGTCGCGGCCCGAACCGAACCTGCTGTATAACCTGTCCTCCACCTTCATGTCGGTGGTGGAGCCGAAATCCTTTGCCGCGCTGGGCGACAATTACGGCGTGACCGAGGTCTACGGCACCGGCCCCTTCAAGCTGGAAAGCTTTGCGATCGGGCAGGAAACCGTGCTGGTACGCAATGAAGATTACAAATGGGGCCCGGCCGTGGCCGCCAACGCCGGCCCCGCCAAGGTGGAGCGCCTGACCTTCCGCGAAATCCCCGAGGATTCGACCGCCTTTCTGGAACTGAAGACCGGCGGCGTGGACTTCCTGCTGTCGGTGCCCGCCGACCTGATGGGCGAGGTGCAGAAAGAGGCCAATCTGGCCGTGCTGACCATGGCCGGGCAGGACGTCTGGTATATGCCGATCAACGTCACCAAGGCCCCGTTTGACGACATCCGCGTGCGCGAAGCTGCGGCCAAGGCGATCAATCAGGAAGAAATCCTGGCTTCGGTCTTTGGCGGAGTGGGCGCGGTGGCCGACACCTTCCTGATCTCGGCCCTGCCGGAAAGCAAGGTTTCGGACAGCGCCAGGATCAAGTTCGACCCCGCCCGCGCGAACGCGCTTCTGGACGAGGCCGGTTGGGCCATGGGCGAAGGCGGTGTGCGCATGAAGGACGGCCAGCCGCTGAAGGTCACCCTCTGGACCCAAAGCGACAGCATCTTCCGCCGCCTGACCGAAGTGGTGCAGGCCCAGCTCAAGGCCGTGGGGATCGAGGCCGAAATCACCACCTTTGACAGCTCGATGATCCGCGACCAGTACAAGACCGGCGAGCAGCAGCTGGCCGTGCGGTCCTACAACTGGGACAACGCCGATATCGTGGACTGGTTCTTTGGCGGCGACCGGCTGGGCTATCCGAACGTGTCGATGTTCAACGACCCAAAGGCAGAGGAACTGCGCACCGCCGCGATGACCGGGGCCAAGAACATGGCAGAGCGGATCGCCAATTTCACCGCCTATCATGAATATGTGCTGACCCAGTTCCCGATGGCGCCGATCTATCAGCCGGTGCAGGCCTATGCCTACAACGCCGAACGGATCGCCCTGCCGCAGACCATCAACGCGCCGACCTTTGGCCCGGCCGCGTTCCTTGATCTTGAAGTCAAGGAATAAGGCGAAGGCAACAGGAAGACCGGCATGCTGTCCTGGCTCATCAAACGGCTCTTGATGCTTGTGCCGGTCTTTCTGGCCGTCTCGGTCGTAATCTTTTCGATCCTGCACTTCATCCCCGGCGATCCGATCGACAACCTTCTGAAGGTCGGATCGTCACCTGAGGCGCGCGCCGAGATGGAGGCGCGCTATGGCCTCGACCGGCCGCTGCCGGTGCAATACGGCCTCTGGCTGGGCAATGTCGTGCAGGGCGATCTGGGCACCGCCATCGTGGCCCGCCGCCCGGTGGCCGACCTGATCGCGCAAGCTCTGCCCCATTCGCTGCGACTGGGGGGGCTGGCGCTGTTGTTTTCCACCGTGGTTGGCGTGACTCTGGGGGTGGTCGCCGCGCTGAACCGCGACCGCTGGCCCGACCGCGCCATCATGGGCGGGGTGCTTGTGGGATCGACCATGCCCAGCTTCTGGCTGGGGCTGATCCTGATCCTGATCTTTTCCGTCAGTCTGGGCTGGTTCCCGGTCTCGGGCGCGCGGGGGTGGAATTCGCTGGTGCTGCCGGTGCTGACCATCGGCCTTGGCGGCACGGCGCTGGTGGCCCGCATCACCCGCGTCTCGATGATCGAGGCGGCGGGGCGCGATTTCGTGACACTGCTGCACGCCAAGGGCCTGTCGCCCTTGCGCATCCAGCTGCGCCACGTGCTGCGCCATGCGCTGATCCCTGTGGTGACGATCCTTGCCTTGCGGATCGGCTGGATTCTGGGAGGGGCCGTGACAGTCGAGGTGGTCTTCGCCCGCCCCGGCCTTGGCACGCTGCTCATCAAATCCTTGTCTCAGCATGATTATCCCGTGGTGCAGGCCTGCCTTCTGATGCTGGCCATGGCGGTGATGCTGGGCACGCTTCTGGGTGACATCCTGCAGGCCCTGATGGACCCGCGGGTGCGGGCGGCGCTGACATGATCGCGCCGCTTCGCGCCCTTCGCCGCCCGCAAGGGGCCCTTGCCGGCCTGTGGCTGATCCTGGTGATCTGCGCCGCGATCCTTGCCCCGCTGCTGACCCCCTATGCCTATGACATCCAGGCCCTGCCGAACGCCTATCAGCCGGCCTCGGCGGCGCATTGGCTGGGAACTGACGAATTCGGGCGTGATCTGCTGACGCGGCTGATCTACGGCGCGCGCACCTCGCTTTCGGTCAGTGCCACGGCGATTTCCATTTCGGTTCTTTGCGGCATGGTGCTGGGGGCGGCGGCAGCCTGGTTCGGCGGCTGGCTGGACCGGGTGGTGACGATGACGGTGGACCTCACCTGGTCCTTCCCTGAAATCCTGATCGCGCTGATCCTTGTGGCCATCATCGGCCCTGGCACCACGGGCGTGATGATCGCCATCGCGGTGGCTTACCTTGCACAGTTCACCCGGCTGACCCGCGCACAGATCATGACGCTGCGGGGTGAAACCTTTATCGAGGCCGCGCGCAGCCTTGGCGCGGGCAACGGCCATATCCTGTTCCGCCACCTGCTGCCCAACGCCCTTGCCCCCGTGCTGGTCAGCGCCATGCTGGCCACGGGCGATGCCATCATCCTTGAGGCGACCTTGGGCTTTTTCGGCCTTGGCGCGCAGCCCCCGGTGCCCAGCTGGGGCGGCATGATGTCGGCAGGCTCGGCCCTGGTGTTCAAGGCGCCCTGGGTCATCATCTTTCCCGGCCTTGCGGTGGCGATTACCGTGGTGGCGATCAACCTTTACGGCGATGCGCTGATTGGCGAACTCGACATCCGCTCCCGGCTGCGGAGGGACGCATGAGCGCGCTTCTGGACCTCGACGGCGTTGGCGTCTCGATCGGCCGGCTGGCCTTGCTGGAGGGCATCAGCCTGACGGTGGAGCGCGGGCAGGTTCTGGGGCTGGTCGGCGAAAGTGGATCGGGCAAGTCGCTGACCGCCATGGCCGCCATGGGCCTTTTGCCGCTGATCGGGGGGCGCGTGACCCAAGGGTCGGTGCGGTTCGACGGGCAGGACATGGCCGCGATGACCGAGGCGCAGCGCCGGGCCTTGCGCGGGGGGCGTATCGGCTTTGTCACCCAGAACCCGATGACCGCGCTGGACCCGGTGCAGCGCATTGGCGAGCAGGTGGATGTGGTCAGCCGCCTGCATCTGGGGCTGGACCGCAAGGCCGCCCGCGCCCGCACGCTGGACCTGCTGACGCAGCTTCGTATCCCCGAGGCGGCAGCCGTCGCCGAGGCCTGGCCGCATCAGCTTTCGGGCGGGATGAAGCAGCGCATCGTCATCGCCATGGCGCTGGCCGGTGACCCGGACCTGATCATTGCCGACGAACCCACCACTGCGCTGGATGTGACCGTGCAGGCGCAGATCATTCAGATTCTGGGCAATCTGGTTCGGGAAAAGGGGGTGGCGCTCTTGCTGATCACCCATGACATGGGCGTGGTCGCGCAGGTCTGCGACCGGGTGGCGGTGCTTTACGCCGGCCGCCTGGCCGAGGAGGGCCCGGTCCGCCCGTTGTTCGCCGCACCCGCCCATCCCTATACGGCGGCGCTGATCGGCTGCATTCCGCAGGACGGCATGGCCAAGGGCAGCCTGACCGGAATTCCCGGTGCGGTGCCTTCGGCCAGGGCCTTCCCGCCCGGCTGCCGGTTCCATCCGCGCTGTGCCCGTGCCAGCGACCTGTGCCGCAGCGCCCCGCCGCCCATCACGCCGCAGGGCGACGGGCGCGTCGCCTGCCATCACCCGGGGGCAGCCCGATGACCGCGCCGCTGATCCGCATTGATGCGCTTTCGAAACGCTTTCAGTCCGGCGGCGGCCTGTTCGCCAAGCCCCGCGCCATGATGGCCGTGCGCGATGTGACGCTTTCCATCGGCACCGGAGAGGTGCTGGGTGTGGTCGGCGAAAGCGGCTGCGGCAAATCCACCCTTGCCCGGCTGGTGCTGCGGCTGATCGAACCCAGCGCGGGCCGCGTCACCTTTGACGGAACCGAGATCACCGCCCTGCCGCCGGCCGCCCTGCGCAAGATGCGCCGCCGCATGTCGATGGTGTTTCAAGACCCTTATTCCAGCCTGGACCCGCGCCACAGCCTGACCGAGGTTCTGGCCGAACCCTTCCGCGTGCAGGGCGAAACCCTGCCGCCCGAACAGATCCCGCAGATGCTGGAGGCCGTCGGCCTGCCAGCCACCTTTGCCCAAAGTCAC
>JALQYS010000565.1 GCA_023254015.1 Paracoccaceae bacterium | reverse complement strand
GACAAATACAGCGCCATCGGGGACGTGCGCGGCGGCCATGGCCTGATGCTGGCCATCGAGATGGTCAGCGACCGCGCGACCAAGGCCGCCCCCGACAAGGCGATGCCCGGCCGCGTGCAGAAGGTGGCCTATGAGGCGGGCGCGATGGTGCGCGTTTCGGGCCCGAACATCATCCTGTCGCCGCCGCTGGTCATCACCGAGAACGACGCATCGGTGATCCTGTCGGCGCTGGACAAGGGGTTTCAGGCGCTTTGAGCGGTTGGGGGTGACGGGCGTCAGGTGGCGCCCGTCGCGCCGATATGGCGTATGCCCTCACAGCAGGAAGTCCGCCGTCAGCAGGGTATTCTCTCCCAGAACGAACAGCGCAAAGTCGGCGGCCCGGTCCCCGTCGACATCGCCTTCCAGCCGAAGCTGGCCGTCGGCCAGAAAGACCTCGCGCAGCTCGCCCGCCTGACCCGAGAACTCGGCCCGCCGGATGAAGTCGAAGGTGTTGTTGCCCCGCCGGTCGCTATTGGCGTCGATGGCTGACAGGTCGATCCTGTCCCCCTCGCCGGCATCGAAATCCTCGATCACATCGACGGCCCCCGGTGCAGATTCCGCGACCGCGCCAAAGACAAAGCGGTCTGCCCCCGCCTCGCCCGAGAGCCGGTCAACGCCACTGCCGCCGATCAGGGTATCGGCCCCCGCCCCGCCCAATAGGTTATCGTTACCGAGAGAGCCGTTCAGCCTGTCGTTTCCGGCCCGCCCGGCCAGCGTGTCATCCCCCAGACTGCCATTCAACCGGTCGCCCCCGTCACCCCCATCCAGCCGGTCCAGCCCCAGACCGCCGTTCAGGGAATCGGCGCCCAGCCCGCCCTGAAGAAGATCGTTGTCATCCCCCCCGATCAACGTATCGGCCCCGGCACCGCCGCGCAGCGTGCCATCGCCATCGCCGCCATCCAGCCGGTCATTGCCGCCGCCCGCATCAAGAACATCCTGCCCGTCGCCGCCGATCAGGGTATCGGCCCCGTCGCCGCCCGCCAGCGTATCGCCACCGGTGCCGCCCCGCAAAAGGTCGGCCCCCAGCCCCCCTGCCAGACGGTCGGCGCCCGCATCGCCATTCAGCCGGTCATTGCCCGCCGCGCCCTCGATCCGGTCGGCCCCTTCCGCGCCCGACAGCGTGTCATCCCGGGAAAACCCGCGCATGAGATCGGCAACCGAAGTTCCCACGTTGCGCAAGGCGGGGGTGAAGGACTGCACCTCGGCCATCCATTGCTCTTGCCCCGCGTCCCGGCGATCATCCAGCCAAACCGGCAACAGCCGCAGCGCCCCGCCGCTGTCGTGATCCTCCAGCGTCAGCAAGCGCATGCTTTGGGTGGAAAACAGCGTCGCCCCGACGGCTTCGGGCAGGTTGCGCCGGACGATCTGGTCGCCTTCATAGTCGAACAGATAGAGCTCCACCGCCTGCGCCGCCGCCGAACTGCTGCCAAGCGCCACATGGCTGACCATCACCGCAAAGCCGACCCCCTCGACCTCGGTCATCACCGCATTGGAGATGTTGCCGGGTTTGTGCAGCGTGATCGTGCGGAACGGGGCGTCTGTATTGGGCCGCGACAGGGTGAAATGCAGGATCGAAGAGATATCGGCCGCATTGCCCTCGGCAAAGGTGACCAGCACATTGCCCGCCCCAAAGCTGCGTTCCTTGACCAGAAAGGCATCGGCCGGCACATCGACCGGATAGACCGCATCGGGCGCATTTTCGGTCAGGGCCAGTGTCGTCTGCGCCGTACCGGGCGAAAGGCGGAAGCTGTCCAGAACATGGCCGGCATCGAATCCGATCCGATCCACCGTCGCCGCCGGATCATCCACGGCCCGCGCCTCCTGAAAGTCTCCGGTTACCGGATCAAGAAGGACGATCTCGGCCCGCATCGAATCGACCCAACCCGTGAATTCCTGTGCACCCGATCCGAAGTCAAAAGGCAAGCGCAGGGGCAGACTGTCCAGAACATGATCGACAGAGCCGACCAGCACGCCCTCGCTGTCGTATTGGCGCACCAGAACTTCGCCCCCGAGGCCATCCACAGACTCATCGGTGCCATAGGCGGCAAAGCCGCCCCCTTTCAAGGCGTGCAGGAACACCAGGTCGGATCCGTCAGAGCGCGCGGTGGGCAAGATGTCGGCGGGCGCGAATTCAGACCCGATGCGCAACAGGTTGCCATCGCTTTCCGCCCCGAAAAGCGACAGGACCAACTCATGGCGCGTCGCGGTTCCGATGCCGGGGATCTCGGTTTTGATCGTCACCTCGACCAGCGCCACAAGGCCCCCGCTGTCGGTGGCCACGATGTCATGCAGGTTGGAAATGGTTGCGGCAGCGCCGTGCAGGGCAAAGGCGGACATGGAAATCTCCATTTTTCATGCTGAAAAGGCTGGCGGTTCAACGGCGGGAACAAGGAATGGGTGCAAAAATAAAGGCGCCCGAAATCGGGGGGGCAGGCATCAATCCTGCCTTGATCCAACACGTGGATCAAGGGTCATGTCAGGCCAGCGTGACAAAAGATCGGGGGCTGAACTGCGGCGTCAAGGCCTGACGAGCCTCATGCCAATGCTCAGCGGTCTTGCGCGAGCTCAAGGGCGGAGGCGTGGTTTTCCAGCGCGCAAGACAGGGCCCGGCTGAGACGATCGCCGGTCGCCGGCAACCGCACAGTGGCGTCGGTGATGGCAGCGCGCTCGCTGCTCAGGTCATCCCCCCCGACCGAAGAGGACAAGAGCACCACCGCGATGCCGGGGCATTTCCGGCGAAAGTCCAGAAGCGCATCCACCCCATCCTCGACATCGTCAAAGGCGTCGAAATCGATCATGACGCAATCGAAGGACGCGGCAAGTTCGACCACCGTGGCAAGATGGCGCGCACTGCCGACCATCGCGGTCATCCGCACGCCAATCTCTTGCAGCATGTCCCGCACGGCGGCGCGACGGGGCCCGACCGGGCCCAGAAGCAAAACGCGCCTTGAGGACAAAGGTGAGGTCATCTTGACTTCCGTATCGCTCCACAAACGATCTTCGAGGGGCTTCAGGGCGGGGGGGCGCGGCTGGACCCAGATCTTGGGGATCAGCGGCAAGCTTGATCGCCCCCAGCGCGTGGCATGTTCGAAAAGCGAGACCCCTTGCATCGACATCAGGCATGCACCTCGCAAAAGAAGCTGACCCCCAAGCCGCGCAGGCAATCGGCAAGATCGCCATGCGACAGAAGGCAATCGGGAAGGCCGTCGATCGGCGCCCCGGCCTCGGTAACGACCAGAAGATCAGCCTCGGGCAACAGATGGCGTGCGCGGCGCAGACGATCCCGAAAGACATGCGAGGCAAAGGCATGTTCCGACATCAGGATCAGCGGGGCCTCATCGGCGGCGATGCCCTCGGCCCCCAGAAACACCTCGACACCCCAGGACATCAGGGTCTGGCGCAGCGTGCGCGCCCACTGGGTGTCATGTTCCAACAGCACGACCGGACGCCCGTCCAGATCCTGAACCAGACCCGCCGCAGCATGGCGACCACGCAGCGGGGCATTCATCACAGCCACCCGACCAGCGAGACGATCGCATAGCCCCAGATCAGCGCGCCACCCAGGATGGAGGGTAGAAGCCACCAGCCGGACGGCAAGCCACGCCGCGCGGTATCAGGGCCGGCCAGCGGCGCCTGCCCGCCATGAAACGCTTGCGACAGGGACGACGAAACTTCGGGGGTACGGGCAGTGGAAAGCATCTGGGCCTCGGGAAGGCAAACTCGTTAAACCGAGTATACCAGATGCCCCCGAGGATGCCCGCGCGCTTAGGATAAACCCGACGCTCTTAAGATGGAAAGTCCATCCTTAGTGCCCCGCAGTGACACACGGCCCGGGGCCGCTGATCGCCTGACCGACCGCCGCCACCAGCAGTTCCCTGGTGATCGGCTTGGCGAGGATCTGATCGAACAAGCCGGACTCCGTGCCGACCTGTTCCCGCAGCGCAGTCACCAGAATCGTCGGGATCGGCGGGACGCAGGCGCGGGCGGCGCGGGCCAGATCGCTGCCCCGCAGGCCCGGCATGTCCTGATCGGTCACAAGGGCCGACCACAGTCCGGGGTTTTCCCTCATCAACTCCAGTGCCTCGTCCGGGTCGGAGACCGCAATGGTGACCGCCTCGGCGGTTTCCAGCATTTCGGACAGCACATCAGCCACGTCCGGCATGTCATCCACCACCAGAATGCGATGCCCCGCGAGGCTGGCAAGAGGGGTGGCATCAGGGCGGGCCTGCCCGGCCCCGGCCAAGGCGCCGGGGGCCGTGCTGGGCCAGGCGATGGTCACGGTCGTGCCAAGGCCGGGCGTGCTGTCGATCCATAGTGCTGCGTCATTGTCGCGCAGGATGCCCGCGACGATGGGCAGGCCCAGCCCCGTGCCCTCGGCGCCCTTTGTGGTGAAATAGCGATCGAACAAGCGCCGCCGCGCCGAGGCATCAATGCCGTTGCCGGTATCGGCAATGCGGAAAAGCTGGAAGGAGGCCCCCTTCGCCAACTTGCCGACTTCCGGTGCCCCTTCGGGCGGCGGCGTGCCCTGCGGCAGGGCCGTAAGCGTGACGTCGTTGCTTTCGCCGGGGCCGGCCTGACAGGCATTCAGCGCAAGGTTCACCGCCACCTGCAAAAGCTGGGTGACATTGGCCCAGACCGGACAGGGGTCTGGCGGCAAGCTGGCGGTGACATGATGGGCGCGGATGCGCTGGCTGCCAAGAAGATCGATGGCCTCCATCAGGACCTTGCGCAGATCATGGCTGTCGCGCTGACGATGCGGCCGGCCCAGCCGTGACAACCCCGCCACCAGATCGGTCGCCGTCTCGGTGGCGCGCAGGATGCGTTGCAGGCCGGCCTTCATGTCGGGATTGTCGGGGCAGAATTCCTGCAACAGCGTGGCCGACCCGGCCACGACCGCCACCAGATTGTTCAGGTCATGCGCCACGCCGCCGGCAAGCTGGGCCACGGTTTCACGGCCTTGGGCGCTTTGCAGCTCTTCGCGCAGGCGCGACCTGTCCGCCTCAAGCTGCAGGCGCTGCGAAATGTCGCGCGTTATGCACAAAAGCCCCTGTTCGCGGCGGGTCAGCGACACTTCTTGCGCGACAAGATGGCCGTCGCGGTGGCGACCATAAAGATCTCCGCGCCAGGTTCCGATCGTTTCCAGCTGCGGCCAGACCTTGGTCAGGATCGTGGCGACCTGCGCTTGGGTATAAAGCGATTGCCAGTGCAGCGACTGGACATCTTCGGTCAGGCCGATGCCGAACATGCTGCGGTGGGCGGCGTTCATGTAAAGATAGTGACCATCCGCATCGGTGATCGCGATTCCATCGGAAGAGGCGTCCATCGCCTGCGCCCGGTCTTGCAATGCGCGCAGATGCGAGGTCTTGAGATCGGTGATGTCGGTCTGGACGGCGACAAAACCCTCGATCCCGCCGCTTGCGTCCAGCAGCGGCTGGATGTCCTTGCTGATCCAGTATTCCTCGCCCGACCGGCTGCGGTTCAACAGCTCGGCCCGGGCCGGTTGGCCTGCGCGCAACAGCTTGCCTATCCGCGAAAGTTCCAGACGATTGGTCTTTTCAAAGGCGAGAAAACTTTCGGGACGCTTGCCGCGCACCTCGTCCAGCGTCCAGCCGGTGCGGCGTTCAAAGGCCGGGTTGACCCATTCGATGCGCTGCGCGGCATCGGTGATGACAACAAGGTTCGAGGTCAGCTCGGCAATCTTGCCCAGCCGTTGCAGCTGACGGCGTTCCTTCAGCCGATGGGTGATGTCGCGCAGGGCGATCACATAGCCAACCGGCTTGCCGCCCATGATCTGGGGCGCCGCCGAGGCCAGAAAGGTGCGCTGCTGGCCATTGATCTCGAGGTTGAGTTCAGACAGGCCGCTTGGCCCCCCCTTGTCAACAAACCGCATCAGCCTTTCGGTCAGATCGGCGGCCTTGGACGAGAACACCTCGGCGGGTTTGCGGCCGATCAACTCGGCATCGGTATGGATGGCCGCCTGCCCCGACCCGGCAAACTGGCCGGTGAACCGGCCCTCGTGGTCCAGCACCAGCACGAGTTCCGGCACGGCCAGCAAGGTGGCCTGCAGGCTTTGCCGCGCCTGTTCGGCTGCGATCTCGGCCTCGACACGTTCCCGCACGGCGCGAATGGCGTTGCACACCGATTGCAGAAGCTGGATTTCCAGCGGCAGATAGTGCCGCAGCGCGCGCACCGCGTCATAGCCGACAAAGCCGGTGATCTCGCCATCGCGCAGCATGGGCACCGCCAGAAGCGAGCGGATGCCCTGACTCTGCAACTCCCCCCGCACGACCGAATCTTCGGGCAGCGCATCGACATCGTCGATCTGCACCGCCTGCCCGGCCAGAAAGCGGCCGCGCCAGTCGTCCAGAAGATCGGTGGGCATGTCCTGCAGATGGGCGATCATCGGCTCGATGCCCGGCGCCACCCATTCGTGGGTATTGTCAAGCCGGTTGCCGTTTCGCAGACGAAACACATAGGTCCGGTCAGATTCGGCGAGTTGGCCCATCCGCTCCAGCGCGCGGTTGATCGCGGCATCGGTTTCGGCGGGGTGGGCGCCAAGGAGTTCGTTGGTGATGTCGACGATCTGGCCCTGCCAGCGGGCCACCCGACCAAAGCTGTGCTGCAGCGCCTCGAACGACGTATCCAGGAACCGCGACTGCGGCGGAGGGGGGCTTGCCACAGGGTTCAGCACGGTCGCAAGGGCGGCCGTGCGGCGGGTCAGCTGGCGGTTGGCCAGCGCCTGCCCCAGCAGGCCCCCAACCCGGCGCAGGAAGGCAAGGTGCGGTGCACCGAACGCGCCCGGCCCGCGGGACATGAGAGCGATGGCCATGGCAGGCTGGAACGGCACCTCGACCGGCACGGTCAGGAACGCGCGGTATGCGCGCAAAAGGCCTGCCGGTTCCGCCAGATCAGCCGGGTCCGCCTGCTCGGTGATCCGGGGGCCAGCCGCGAAGGGGATTTTCTGCTGCGGCCAGACCGCAGCGACCAGCGTCGGATCGCTGGAAGCCAGCACCGCCGCGCTTTCCGCGCCCGCCTGGCCGATCAAGGCCCAGTCGTCAGCCCCGGTCGCCGCCCGGCATCGCGCAAGCGCCTCAAGAATGCCCGCGTCCAGATCCTTGGCGCCGAGAACCATATCAAGGACAGCCGCCAAGGCCTCTTCAAGCTGCAGGTCCGGATTGCCGGCAGGATCATCGCTGTGATGCAGGTGCTGGGTCTTGTCCATTGCCGCGCCTCATCCCTGCCGCGCCGCGCCAAAGAACGCCGACCCGCAGTCCATTTCTCCACGGTCGCCTCAACCCCTGCCGCTGCCGGCCTCACAAGCCGGCAGCCCCTTTGGGCAGATCAGACGATGCGATGTTCGCGCGCCGCCAGAACCGCCTGGGTGCGGTTGCGGACGCCCAGCTTGCGGCAGATCGACTTGACGTCCATCTTGACGATGGTCTCTTCGACGCCAACCTCGCGGCCGATTTCCTTGTTCTGCATGCCCTGATTCAGGAATTCCAGAACCTTCATCTCGCGCGGTTTCAGGCCAAGGCTGTTGCCGTCCCCCTTGCCCATGCTCATCGCGAAATCGGCAGGCACATAGACCTCGCCGCTGGCAATGAAGCGCAGAGCATGCGCCACGGTCTTGAGAGGCAGCGTCTTGGGAATGAACCCGGCGGCCCCAAGCGCCAGGGCGCGTTCGACCACGTTCCAGTTCGCGACGCCCGAGAACAGGGCAACCCCGCCACGATTGCCCGCCATCATCCGCTCCAACCCGTCAAGCGAGTGGCTGCCGGGCAGGTCATAGTCCAGCATGACGACATCGTAACGCCCGCTTTGCGTGATCCGCTCCAGCGCCGAGTCGATGTCGACCGCGATCTCGACCGAGATGCCGACTTCGGCCGACAGGGCAGCAACGATGGTTTCGGCAACAAGCCGATGGTCGTCCACAATCAATACACGGACCGCGCCCGTAGACACCTGGTCCGACTCAGCTTTCGGGATCATCCTGACCTCAGTCTTTTCTGTCGGCTTTCTATCCGTGCATATCTATGCTCTTTCATCCGATTCAAAAAGAGCAAGCGCACAAAACACACGAAAGAGCCGCTAATATACCTAAAGATAATTTTATTGTTTCCTCGTGTATTAAGATCATTATTTTTATCGCAAGAGCGTATTCACAAACCACCCAAATCCCAACGCATCACATCTTCCACAGGGATCCTGGGGCGGGCCGATCGGCGGCGTGCGCGGGGGCTGTCCTGCGGGGCGCGGTCCCTTTGCATGGGTCTTTCTTCCCCGCCGCGAGAGTGCATCGGGCCGCGCGCCCGGCCAGGGCTGTTCGGGGCGGGGCGGTCTCTGCCTGCCAAGACCGGACCACGCCCGGCGTCTTGCCGCCGGCCAGCGCCGATGCGTTGGACGCAGCATGGGGCAAGCCCCGGATGGGCGCGCGTTGGGGGGGGGCACGCAAGCCGCGATTGACGCTTTGGCCTGCCCCGGCAACTGGCAGTTTCGGCAGGTCGACAAACAGGAGCCTCACCCGCCCGCCAGACAACCGCAGGGCGCCGTCCCGCTGTCGAGGATCTCACCGGCCCCCGACCTGCCAGCGCTTCCGGGTCTGCAACGTCATCCACCGCCGCCAGACAGAGCGGGATCGGCCAACCGCAGGGTGATGATGGTCAGGCCCCGAAGGCCGCAAGACATGTAAGAACTTAGTAAATTTCTGATTATATTTTCTTTTTCGCTTGGAATTCCGAAGGGCGCCGCGCCACGGACCTGCGACGCCGCCAATCTCAAACTGGCCAGGGCCGCGCAGAAAACGGTGGGCGGGTCAACCGCTCGGCCCGCCTGCGCCGCCGGGCGGCGTGTCGGACAATCGGGCACGCGGGGGGGGGATCCTGACCTCTTTTCGGGCCGCCCGATGCGGTCTGTCGAGGTGGCGCAGACACCAGGCAAAGGTCAGCAGCCAGCCCCCCAGCAAGACCCCGACAACCTCGGGGTGAGCGGCCAGATCCCGAAACCCGACCGACAGTCCCAGAATGACCACGAGCCCCGCCATGGCAAGACAGGATCCCCCCGCCGGCCGCCACCAACCGGTCGCAGACGGTGCCGAACGCAGCGCCCCGGCATCGGGAGGTGCGAACCGCGACAACCACATCGGCCCTTCGACCTGGCCCGCCTCGTCAAACCAGAAACTGCTGATCCGCCCGCCCGGACCAAGGACGTGGAGCACCGTATTCTGACCGATATGTCGTGATTCGCCGGCCGAAAGTGTCTCCCATTGGGCGATGCGGGCCAGCCCGTCATCCCCCTTCAAGCGCCACCGCGCACCCAGAACCCGGCCGGACAGGCGGGGTCTGGCACGGGGCCACGGCTTGCAGTGGTCATCGGTTTCCGCCAACATTGTACCTTCATGAGAGTGCGAGGCCGCGGAGGCATGTTACCGCATCGTCAGAGTCTTGCAACCTCTGGCAGGTCCGGCGCGCTCTTTCTCATTTCCTTCAGGGTGTTTCCTGAAGTCTGCGGATAGGTGCAAAATGCGGCTTTCTCGGCTCGCGATTGGGGCATTCTTGGTTTTGGCTTCGATTTGGGTCATTGTGCAGGAACAGCTTGCCGGCGCCAGCGCCGACGCCGTGATCAACACGCAGGTCGTGACCGTGTTCAGCCCGATCAATGGTATCCTGACCGAGTTCGACCGCCAGCCCGGAGATGTCGTCGCGCAGGGCGATCCGCTGGGGGTGGTGGTGGACGACCAGGCCGATTCAGTGCGGCTGGAGGATCTGATCCTGCAGCGCGACCTGGCCATCATCCGGCAGGATCGGCTGACAGGCATGCTTGACCTTCTGGGCCAGGAGGCCGCCACGCAAAAAGGCCGCACGACCGCCTTTTCCGAGGCCGCCTTGCAAGAGCTGCGGGTCTGGCTGACCGAGGCCGAGGAACGGCTGCGGGTTCTGACCCAGCAGATGACCGATGCCGACGCCATCTCCCTCAGCCGCGCGCGCGAGGAATATGGCCGGGTCAAGGCCATGGTGACGGCGGCCGAAAGCGGTTTCTTCATCGCCGATGGCTATGACGACGTGACCTTTTCCGAACAGCGCGCGCTGGCCATCACCGACGAGATGCGGGCGCTGAATGCCGATCTGACCGCCACACGGCAAGAATTGGCCGCGCTCGCCCGCCGGATCGATCTTGAGCGCATCCGCGTCAGCCGACTGGCAACGGCCGCCCTGGCCTCGCCCGTCGAGGGGGTGATCTGGGAGCGGCGGGCGGCCTCGGGGGTCCAGGTCGGGCGGGGCGATGCGCTGCTGCGGATCGCCGATTGCGAACATGCCTTCGTCACCCTTTCGGTGACCCAGCCCGTCTACAACCGCCTGACCCAGGGAACCACCGCCAGCTTCCGCTTCGATGGCAGCGGCGAGGCGATGACCGGAATCGTGACCCGCCTTGCCGGCACCGGTGCTGCATCGGTTTATGACAGTCTGGCGGTCGCGCCCAGCCAAAGGCATCTGGAGCGCGCCGATGTCGTGCTGCAGCTTCCCGATCTGGCCAGCAACCCCCAGCTGCGCTGCGCCATCGGCCGAACTGGCCGGGTCTTCTTCGAGGTGCGCCCGCTGGACTGGCTCCGCGCCTATTTCAGGTAAGTTGGCCTTGATGCCCCTGTTCAGCGACCTTCAGTCCGCCCTGATCCTGCTTGTGCTGTTCGTCGGCCTGACCAGCGTTGCGCGCGAGCTGATCAATCCCGACCGGAACAGCCACCGCGCCTTTCTGTTTGCGGTCTGCGCCGTGCTGTCGCTGCGCTATGGCTATTGGCGGGCCACGGAAACTGTCGCCCCCTTTCGCCTGACCGCCGACGGGCTGGCCAGCTGGAGCTTTCTGGCCATCGAGCTTCTGGCGATGCTGGGGTCGTTAAGCGCCTATCTGATGATGGCGCGCACCAAGGACCGCAAGGCCGAGATCGCGACCCATTTCCACTGGTGGGAGCGGCCGGAATATGGCCCGCCAAAGCAACCCACGGTTGCCATACTGATCGCCACCTACAACGAATCGCTCGACGTGCTGGAACGCACGATCATTGGCGCGCAGTCGCTGATCCACCGGGAAAAGACGGTCTATGTGCTGGACGACGGCCGGCGGGACTGGTTGCGCGACTATTGCGCGAAACGCGGTGTGGAATATCTGCGCCGGCCCGACAACCATGGGGCCAAGGCCGGCAACATCAACCATGCGCTGCGCTTTCTGGCCCGGCAGGACAGCCCGCCCGACTTTGTGGCGATTCTGGACGCCGATTTCGTGCCGCACCGCGGCTTTACCGAACGCGGCCTTGCGCTGTTCCATGACCCCCAGGTCGGGCTGGTGCAGACCCCGCAGCATTTCTTCAACGCCGATCCGATCCAGCACAATCTGGGGTTGACGCGCAGCTACCCCGATGAACAGCGGTTCTTCTTTGACCATGTGCAGCCCGCCCGCGATGCCTGGGACATCGCCTTTTGCTGCGGCACCTCCTCGCTGATCCGGTTCAAGGCGCTGGACGAGATCGGCGGCTTTCCCACGGAAAGTGTCACCGAGGATTTCCTGCTGACGCTGGTGCTGCAGGAGCATGGCTGGAAAACCGTCTACCTGAACGAGGCACTGACCGAAGGTCTGGCACCTGAGGGGCTGCAGGAATACATCACCCAGCGGGCGCGCTGGTGCCTTGGGCTGATGCAGATCGCGCGCAGCGATCACGGGCCCCTTGGCAAGGCAGCGCTGCGGCTGCGCGACCGCTGGAGCGTGGCCGACAGCATGCTGTTCTGGCTGGGCACCTTTTCCTTCCGCCTGGCCGCGATCTTCTTTCCGCTGCTTTACTGGTTCTTCAACATCGTCGTGGTCGATGCCTCGCTGACCGATGTGCTGCGCTATTTCGGCCCCTATTACCTGTGGTCCCTGATGGCGGTTTCGGTGGTGTCCCGCGGCGGCATCGTGCCGGTCATCAATGACGTGACCCAGTTGATCGGCGCTGTTCCCATTACTATCTCGGCCATTTCCGGGCTGATCAATCCCGATGGCAAGGCGTTCAATGTGACGGCCAAGGGCGGCGACCGCAGTAGAATCGTGGTGCAATGGCGGCTGATGTGGCCCTTTCTGCTCGGGGTGATCCTGACGGTGGCGGGCCTGTGGCTGGGCATCCTTTCGGATGGCTTTGCCTCGTTCGAGGCCGGAGAGGGCAAGATCGTGATCCTCTTCTGGACGTTCTACAATCTGGTCGTGCTGTGCCTGACCGTTCTTGCCTGCGTGGAGCTGCCCCGGCGGGAACGCCATGTCGGCGATGCGCCAGAGCTGGCAAGCTTTCGGCTGGCGGAGGAGACCTTTCCGGTCTGGCTGGTCAACCTTGCCAGCGACACCGCCCGCATCCGCGGCCATGCGCTGGAACCGGGAAGCCTGGGCTTTCTTGACCTGCGCGGCGTTGGCGAGGTTCCCGCCCTTGTCCTCAGCACGACCGCCGAAGGCACGAGGGTTGAGCTGATGCCCGACGACGCGCAGATGGAGGCGCTGATGCTGCGGTTCTACACCCAGGGCGCGACCGCCAGCGTCACGAACATGCGGCTTGGGGCGCTGCTGCACGATCTGGCGCGGCGCCTGTCGTTCAATCCTGATCGGTCCTGACCTGCGGCGACGGGCGGGCGTCAAGCTCTTGCTGCAGCTGCTGCGCCCGGTCCTCAGCCCGGCGCAGCCGCCCCTGCAACCGCGCCAGGGCAGAGGACAGGAGGGAAAGCTCGGCCGTGCGGTGATTTTCGGCCGGCAGGACATCGGCCCCTTCGGCAAGGTCATGGGCGCTTTCGACAAGCCGGTGCAGCGGCGCCAGAAAGAAGCGGATAAAGCCCAGCGACATCAGCAAGAGCACCACTGCCACGCCCCCCAGAACCTCGGCAAGGCTGAAAAGCAAACGATTGGTTTCGCCCCCGAATTCCTGAGGCGAGATCAGAACGACGATCCGCCACCCAAGCATCGGCATGCCCTCGGCAGTGACATAGGGAATAGAGGCGGCATACCTGGCCCCCAGACCCTGCCAGGTTTCGAACAGCACCGACTTCTGGCCCGCAAGCGCATTGCGCACGGAGACCTGCGCGCTGTCCCGGTCGTCCAGCGGGAAGGTGTGGATCACCGGCCGGCCCCGGTCATCAAAGATGGCAAGATCGACCGAAAGGCTGTTGGCGATGTCATTCATCAGGGCATCGAACCATTCAGGGTGGAACTGAAAGGTGACAAACCCCGCCTTGACGCCACTGCTCGACAGCACAGGGCTGGTCATGACCAGAACCTCACGCCCGTCCGAGAGCGTGGAAAAGCGGATCGAAGGCCCACGCTGGGCGACCTGAAACCACTCTTCCGACGCAATGTTCTGCCCCTCGCCCTGATAGCGAGAGCCGACGACCACATCGCCATGCACATTGACATAACCCGCCCAGGTGATCGCCTCGCCCGTCCCGACCTCATGCGTCAGGAATGACCGGAAGACGGCCTTGTCGGAAAAGCGCAATATGGCCGCCAGATTGCTCAGGCTGCTCCACTGGTGGTTCAGGTCGCGCGTCAAGTCGAAGGACACATGTGACCCGCGCTGGTCCACGACCGAACGGACCAGCTCCTCCTGCAGGGCCGAAACGCGCTGGCTGGTGAAGAACACGGTGATGCCCAGAAAGACGGCCGCGGCCAGGGCCATGAAACCGGTGAAAGCCCGCATGAGATTGAGGCGGGAAAGGCTGTGATCGTGCACTGTAAGGTCCTTTGGTCCACGCCGGCATGGCTTTTGACGGGGCTGAAACCCTGGCGTCTTGCCGTCTCGATTTAAGGGGGAAACAACTAAGGAAGCAAATCGCTACCGGAATGGATTTTGCGCCGAATGGTGGAAATCCGCTATACTATCTGAGCGAGATTCCTTCGCTGTTGCAAGAAGAATACGGACAATACCTTGAAAAGACGGACGTTCCTGGCAGGTCTTGGAGTGGCGCTTGTCGCGCCGCGTCTTGCCTTGGCGTCCTCGCACAGCTGCGACGTCGTGAACCTGAAGGCACCGATGCAGCGGGCTTGGGAGAAATGGAAGTCGGCCTTCCTGATGCCCGACGGGCGCGTCGTCGATCACCTGCAAGGCGGGGCCACCCATTCCGAGGGGCAAGGGTACGGTCTGGTTCTGGCCGCCTTCAACGACGATCTTGCGACGTTCGATCTGATCCGCTCGTGGACGGATGCCAACCTGACGAAACGGCCCGATGGCCTGCTGAACTGGCGACTGCTGCCCGACCAGACCGGCCCCGAGGCGGCCAATGCCACCGATGGCGACCTGTTCTATGCCTGGGGCCTTGCGCTGGGGGCGGGCCGGTTCGGACGGCCCGAGGCCCGTGAGCGGGCAATCGAGATCGCAGGCGCGGTCAGCCGCAACTGCCTGGCAACCGACCCGCGTGATGGCTGCCGTCTGGTTCTGATGCCCGCAGCCGACGGCTTCCGGCGCGGAACCTCCGTCATCTTCAACCCCTCCTATGTGATGCCCCGGGCCTTGTTCGAACTGGCCAATCTGACAAAGGACGACCGTCTGGCAAAGGCGGCGCATGACGGGATGCATCTGCTGAACGAACTGGCGCAGCGCGGCCTTGCGCCGGATTGGGCGCAGATCGATCCGCTGGGCGTCGGCCCCTCGCTGGAGCATGCGCCAAGATCGGGTTACGACGCCATCCGCGTGCCCCTGTATCTGGTCTGGTCCGGCCACCGCGACCATGCGGCCGTTCATCAGGCCCTTGCCATGTATGGGCGGCTGGCTGGGGCGCAAACGCCCGTGGTGACCGACCTTTCGGGCAAGGAAACCATCGAGGCCAGCACCTATGCCGGGTTCGACGCCGTGCGCGATCTGGTGATCCGGGCCGACAGCGGCCATCTTGCCAAGGCGTTGAAGGCTTTTTGCCCCAAGCAGGGCTATTATCCTGCCACGCTGCAACTGCTGAGCCTGGTCGCGGCGGTGGAAAGCGCCCCGGCGATGTGCCTGGGCTGACGCCTCGGCGATGGGCGGCGCGCGGGCCTTGTCTGTTCATTCCTCTGCCAGACTGGCCCTGCCCCGCCCGCTGCGTTTGGAGGCGTAAAGCGCCTCATCGGCCGCGGCGAGCAGGGTTTCGCATGCCACCCCTGATCGACCATCCGCGATCACAATTCCGATCGAGGCCGAGATGCGGCAGATCTGATCTTCAAAGGGGATCGGCGCGGAAACCTGATCGATGATGCGCGTGGCGATCTGCTGCAGCCGGTCGGACTGGGAAAGACCGGGAAACACCAGCACGAATTCATCCCCGCCCACGCGGGCCACAAGATCGGTCGCCCGGGTTTCCTCGGCCAGCACCCGCGCCACCTCGCGCAGAACATGGTCGCCAGCGGCGTGGCCAAAGCTGTCATTGACCTGCTTGAAAAAGTCCAGATCCATGTGCATCAGGCCAAAGTCCTGCCCCCGGGCGACAAGTTCGGCCAGCCGCAGGTCCAGCGCGCGGCGGTTGCGCAGGCCCGTCAGGGCATCGGTCAGAGCCTGCTCTTCGGCCGCGACCTTGGCGCCGTGCAACCGCAGGTTCAGGTTGCGCAACTCGGTCATCACCGCGGATTTCGCCTCCATTAGATACAGCATTTCCACCGCCAGATCGGTGGCGGCAAAATCGGCAACCGTCAGGCCATAGCGGCGCACGGCCTCATTCACCCAGATGCCGAAGGACAGGTTCACCAAAAGCCCGCCCACCCCGCCGCCGATGCCCCCGGCCAGCCCGCCGGCATCGCCGACCGGCAGTGCCAGCCCGCGCAGCACAAGGCCCGGGTCCTGATGCGGCGCCAGATGCAGCCGCGTGCCGACCCGTCGGCGCAGCTCGGTCAGATCGGCATTGGCCGTCGGGCGGCGCAGGCCAAAGAACTTGTCGACCGGCTCGCCCAAGACGGGGCTGTCGGGCAAAAGCTTGAGCAGGGTCGGCCCGATCGAACAGATCAGCCCCCGCCCGTCCAGCCGCAAATGCATGGGCATCAGCCGGTCCAGCGCGGGGCCGTCCAGAAAGATGAGAGGCAAGGGAAGCCGGGTTGCAAGCGTCATGGCCCCACCCCGCCGGCCAGATCGAAGGCGCGCCCGGTGGAATGGCGACGGTCAAGCAGCTGGATCGTGATCGTTTCGACACCGCCCTGCCCGCCGTCCCAGTCCAGCAGCACCAGCGCGCCATAATCATCAGCCATGGCGCGCAACAGCCCCAGCATCACCTGCCCCATCCCCGCAATCTCCCCGTCAACCGTCAGCCGATACTCGGCATATCTGGTTTCCGTCAGCTCCAGCGCCGGCAGATCAAGATCGGGCAAGGCCAGCCGCGCCCGTTCCGGCAGATCTTCCAGCGACAGCAGGAAGTCATCGAACGTGACGCCGCCGAACCGCAAGAGCCTGCGCACAGCCTCGGTGTTGGGGTGCGACACCAGATAGGTGCCCAGATCCTCAAGCACCCCTTCAACCGGGCGTTTCAGAATCTTGGAGGCCGCGGCGAGAACCGCCGTCGTCAGGGCCGGGTCATAGGACAGCATGGGTTCGAAGCCGTCAAAGCCCAGCCGCGCCTCACGCGCGATCTGCGTCCAGATCTGCGGACCGTAGGTGTCGCGCAGAAATCCCTGGATGGAGCGGTTGATCAAGCCATGCATGGCGGGTCCGGGTTGCTGATTCCCGCACAGTCTAGGGCGTCCACCTTAAGAAACGCCGAAGGCTTTGCCTTGGATTTGATCAGAACGGAACGTCATCGGCCTGATGGGCAGGCACCACCCAGCGGGCGACGATCTTTTTCAGCCCCGCATGGTCGAATTCGACATCCAGCTTGTCGCCTTCGATGCCGACGATCTCGCCATAGCCGAATTTCTGGTGAAAGACCCGCTCGCCGGTGACATAGGCGCTGACGGCCGTGGCATCGATGGTGATGTTGCGCGCCTCGGAAGGCTGGGCCATGGGGCGGGTCGTGCGTTCCTGCAACCGCCGCCATCCGGGCGAGTTGTAGACATCGGCCCTGCTGACGCGGTCCTCCAGCCCCGATGAAAAGCCATGGCCGGCCGCCGCGCCATAGCCGCCGCCCATCAGGCCGGGGGGCGTCAGCACCTCCACATGGTCAGCGGGCAATTCATCGACAAAGCGGCTGGGCATCTGGCTTTGCCATTGGCCATAGACCCGGCGGTTCGAGGCGTAGGAAATCGTGCACAACTCCTCGGCCCGGGTGATGCCCACATAGGCCAGCCGCCGCTCTTCCTCGAGGCCCTTCTTGCCGCTTTCATCCATGCTGCGCTGGCTTGGGAACAGCCCCTCTTCCCAGCCGGGAAGGAACACGACCGGAAATTCCAGCCCCTTGGCGGCGTGAAGCGTCATGATCGTGACCTTCTCTTCCGCCTCTTCCTTGTCATTGTCCATGATCAGCGCAACGTGTTCGAGAAAGCCTTGTAGGCTGTCGAATTGCTCCAGCGCCTTGACGAGTTCCTTCAGGTTTTCCAACCGGCCCGGCGCCTCGGGCGTCTTGTCGTTCTGCCACATCGAGATATAGCCGGACTCCTCCAGGATCACCTCGGCCAGCCGCACATGGCCATCGGCATGGGCGGGGGGCGTGTCGGGCAACAGGGGTTCCACCAGACTGTCCTCGGGCAGAACGGGCCGGGTGTTCATCACGGCGGCATGCCAGCGGTCGACGCCTTCGACAAAGGCGCGCAGCTGCGCGGCCCCCTTGCCACCAATGCCGCCCTTGGCCAAAAGACTGCGCGCACCTTCCAGAAGCGGCATGCCAAGGCCGCGCGCCTCAAGCTGGATCAGTTGCACGGCCTTGTCGCCAAGGCCGCGCTTGGGGGTGTTCACCACGCGTTCAAAGGCCAGATCATCGTCAGGGCTGACCGCCAGCCGGAAGTAGGCCATGGCGTCGCGGATTTCCTGCCGCTCATAAAAGCGCGGGCCACCGATGACGCGATAGGGCAGGCCGATGGTCAGGAACCGGTCTTCGAAGGCCCGCATCTGGTGGCTGGCGCGCACCAGAATCGCCATGTCGTCCAGCGAATGGGGCCGCCGTTGGCCCCTGCCCCGTTGCAGGCCTTCAATCTCTTCGCCGACCCAGCGCGCCTCTTCCTCGCCGTCCCAATGGCCGATGAGGCGCACCTTTTCGCCTTCGCTTTCCTCGGTCCACAAGGTTTTGCCCAGACGGCCCTCGTTGAGGGCGATCACGGCGCTGGCGGCGGCAAGGATGTGGGGGGTGGACCGGTAGTTCTGTTCCAGCCGGATCACCTGCGCGCCCGGAAAATCCTTTTCGAACCGCAGGATATTGCCCACCTCGGCGCCCCGCCAGCCATAGATCGACTGGTCGTCATCGCCCACGCAACAGATGTTCTTGTGCGCCTGCGCCAAAAGCCGGAGCCAGAGGTATTGGCAAACGTTGGTGTCTTGATATTCGTCCACCAGGATATAGCGGAAGCGGCGCTGATACTGCTCCAGCAGGTCGGGGTATTTCTGGAAGATCACCACGCAATGCAACAGAAGGTCGCCGAAATCGGTGGCATTCAGGTTGCGCAGGCGGTCCTGATACTGCTCATAAAGTTCCGTGCCGCGGTTGTTGAAGGCAGCCGCCTCGGACGAAGGCACGCGGTCGGGCGTCATCGCCCGGTTCTTCCAGCCGTCGATGATGCCCGCCAGCATCCGCGCGGGCCAACGCTTTTCGTCGATATTGGCCGCCGCGATCAGCTGTTTCAGCAGCCGCAGCTGATCGTCGGTGTCCAGAATGGTGAAATTCGACTTCAGCCCCACCAGTTCGGCATGGCGCCGCAGGATCTTGACCGACAGCGAGTGAAAGGTGCCCATCCAGGGCATGCCCTCGGCCACGTCGCCGATCAGCCGGCCAACCCGCTCTTTCATCTCGCGGGCGGCCTTGTTGGTGAAGGTCACCGACAGAATCTCGTTCGCCCGCGCCCGATGCGTGTTCAAAATATGCGCAATCCGCGCCGTGAGCGCCTTGGTCTTGCCGGTGCCCGCGCCCGCCAGCATCAGGACGGGGCCTTCGGTCGTCAAGACAGCTTCGCGCTGCGGCGCGTTGAGCCCGCTCAAGAGCGGATCGGATTGTGGATCAATGGAGGGTTGCACCCGTGAACAACTAGGGAACACGAGAGTTCGATGCAAGGCGCCAAGCTGATTTGTGCAAGGTCAGATCCAAACTATCGCACCATTCGTCGCCCAATTTGAAAGTTGCCGTACGATAACCCGTACGCTGGAAACCAAGGCTGGCCAGCAGACCAAGCGACGCCGAATTCCGGGGATCTACGTCTGCGACGATTTCGGACAGCATGTGGACAGTAAAGGCGCGGTCAATTATGGCGATCAGGGCTTCCCGAGCGAACCCTTGTCCCCAATGCTGCGGGGCGAGAATGAAACCAATCTCGGGGAAACGAT
>JALQYS010000563.1 GCA_023254015.1 Paracoccaceae bacterium | reverse complement strand
CGGGCTATGCCAAGGGGCTGGCGGGGGTGGCGCGGTCGATGCCGACCAGTGCTGCGGCCGACCGGGTGGCGGCGGCCCTTGGGATTGCGCATTACGAAACGCCGACGGGCTGGAAGTTCTTTGGCAACCTGATGGACGCCGGCCGGGCCACGCTGTGTGGTGAGGAATCCTTTGGCACCGGCAGCGACCATGTGCGCGAGAAGGACGGGCTTTGGGCCATTCTTCTGTGGCTGAACATTCTGGCGGTGCGCAAGCAATCGGTGGCCGAGATCCTGCAGGACCATTGGGCGCGCTTTGGCCGCAACTACTATAGTCGCCATGATTTCGAGGCGATCCCGACCGAGAAGGCCGATGCGATGATGGCGGCCCTGCGGCGGCGTCTGGGCGATCTGCCGGGGACACAGGTTCAGGGCCTGACGGTCGAGGCGGCGGATGATTTTGCCTATACCGATCCGGTGGATGGGTCGGTTTCTACCGGGCAGGGCGTGCGGGTGATCTTTGCGGGCGGCTCGCGCTTTGTCATGCGGCTTTCGGGCACGGGAACCGAGGGCGCGACGCTGCGGCTTTATCTTGAACGCTATGCGCCGGGGCCGGAGGGGCTGGGCCTTGACCCGGCCGAGGCGCTGGCGCCAATCACCCGTGCGGCGCATGAGCTGGCCGGGATTGCCGCCCATACCGGGCGCACGGCGCCGGATGTGGTGACCTGAGACCGGCCGCCGGGGGCCTTGCGCCCCCGAACAGCCCCCCCCCGGGATCAAACGCCGGCAGTCTTCTGGTCTTGAGCAGGCTCAGGCTTTCAGGCCGGTTTCGCGCAACAAGCCCTTGCGCTTGGCCTCATAGTAATAGCCCTTGGCATACCACATCATCGCGCGGTCTTCGTTCCGGCCCGAGACGAGCCAGGCCCCGCGCAGGTATTTCCCGGCATATTTCAGGTTGGTTTCGGCATCCAGCAGCCCTTCGGGCGCGCCGCGATAGCCCATGGTGCGGGCGGTTTCGGCCCTGATCTGCAAAAGCCCGTAATAAGGGCCGTTGCGCGCGGCCGGGTTGTAGCCGCTTTCATGCCGGATCTGGCGATGCAGCAGGCTTTCGGGAATGTCGTGGATCGCGGCCCATTTGCGCACCAGCGCCCGCATCTCGGGCGTCTCGCCGGGGTGGGTGTCATGGCGGCTTGGGGTGTCGTGGTTGCGGCGTCCCCCGCAGGCGGCAAGGACAAGAGGCAGGATCAGGGCGGCGCGGCGGGTCAGCATGGGCGGGCTCCGGTTGTGGCTCGTGCCCCTGATAGCGGGGCGGTTGGCGGGGGAAAAGAGGGCAGGCGCGCGATCGGCGGACTGCGACTTTCGCCGGGATGGATTGCGGGCGGGCTTTGGTGCTAGCGTGACGGCAGGAGAGAGGAGTGCCGATGACCGATGCCCCGAACCGCCCGCTCCTGCGGGCCATGATCGTGGACGACCATCCGCTGTTTTGCGACGCGCTGGCGATGACGCTGAAGGTTCTGGCCGGTTTGCAGGCGGTCGAGACGGCGGGCACTCTGGAAGAGGCGGTGCGGCGGCTGGATGCGGGCAGCCGGCCCGATCTGGTGGTGCTGGATCTGAACCTGCCCGATGTCGACGGGCTGGACGGGCTGGTGCGGCTGCGGCTGGCGGTGCCCGAGGTGCCGGTGCTGGTGGTTTCGTCCATGGCCGATCCCCGGATCATGCGGGCGGCCTTGCGGGCGGGGGCGGTGGGCTTTGTGCCCAAGCACGCCCCCCGCGACACCTATCGCGCGGCGCTGGAGGCGGTGTGCGCGGGCCGCATCTTCCTGCCCGATGGGGTCGAGCCGGAGGGCGAGCCGAGCCGCAGCGAAGAAGCAATTGCAAGGCTGGGGCTGCTCACGCGACAGCAGGCGCGCATCCTGCAACTGATCTGCGAAGGCAAGCTGAACAAGCAGATCGCCTTTGACCTTGGGATTGCCGAAACCACGGTCAAGGCCCATGTCACCGCGATCATGCGCAAGCTGGGGGTTCTCAGCCGCACGCAGGCGGTGCTGATGGCCAAGGAGGCGCGGTTTTCGGCGATGGTGCCCGAAGGATGACGCCGCTTGATCTGATGCCGCGGGCCAGCGTCCCGGCGCAGGGGCCGGGGGTGGCGCTGGCGCTGGCGCGGGGCCTGGGGCCTGGGCCTTTTGCCTGCCTGTTCCTTTTCGTCTCGCCCGAGGCCGATCTGCCCGCGCTGGCCGCCAGCCTGCCCGCGGCTTTTGGCGCGACGCCGGTGATCGGCTGCACCACAGCGGGCGAGATCACCGGCGCGGGCTATGCCGAGGGCGAGATCGTGGCGGTCGGCTTGCCGGCCGCGATGTTCCTGGCGACGCCGCGGTTGATCCCCGATCTGGGGCGGATCGACGGGCAGGGGGTGATTGGCCGCCTGATCCGCGACCGACAGGCCATGGCGCGGGCGCGGCCCGACTGGGAGGGCGAGTTCGCCTTTCTGATGGTCGATGGCCTGTCGGTGCGCGAGGATGAGGTGGCCTCGAACCTGGCGCGGGGCCTGGGGCCGGTGCCACTTTTTGGCGGCTCGGCGGGCGACGGGACGCGGTTTCGGGCGACCTTCATCCTTTATCAGGGGCAGATCCTGCAAAATGCCGCCGTGGTGACGCTGATCCGCACGGCGGCGCGGGTGCGGGTGTTCAGCCTTGACCATCTGCGCCCCACCGCCGCGCGCATGGTGGTGACCGAGGCCGACCCGGCCCGCCGCATCGTGCGCGCCATCAATGCCGAGCCTGCCGCGCGGGAATATGCCCGTATCCTGGGCAAGGACCCGGGGCAGCTGACGCCCTTCACCTTTGCCGCCCATCCGGTGGTGGTGCGCATTGGCGGCACCCATCATGTGCGCGCCATCCAGCAGGTCGATGCCAATGGCGATCTGGTGTTCTTTTCGGCCATTGACGAGGGCGTGGTGCTGACCCTGGCCGAACCGCAGGACATGGCCGCGCATCTGGCCGGCGAACTGGCTGCGCTGCGCGGTGCGGGGCCGGCGCCCGCCCTTCTGGCCTGTGACTGCATCCTGCGCCGGCTTGAGGCGCTGGAAAAGCAGAAGTCGGGTGAGCTTTCCGCCATCCTGCGCGCCCATGGCGTGGTGGGCTTTTCCACCTATGGCGAGCAGTTGAACGGCATGCATGTCAATCAGACCAT
>JALQYS010000502.1 GCA_023254015.1 Paracoccaceae bacterium | reverse complement strand
CCAAGGTGGCCAAGACCGCCCACAAGAACGGCACCACCTTGCGCGAAGAGGCGATTGCCTTGGGCTACGTGGATGGCGAAACCTTCGACCGCATCGTGCGGCCCGAAGACATGATCGGTCCGAAAGGCTGATCGATGGCGGAAATCGTCAACCTTCGCGCCGCCCGCAAAGCCGCCGAGCGGCAAAAGGCCCGCGCGAAGGGCGATGAGAATGCCGCGAAATTCGGCCGGACCAAGGCCGAGAAAGATCTGGAAAAGGCACGGGCCGACAAGGCCCGGCGCGATCTGGACGGGCATGAACGGGAATGACCGGGCGGCCCGTCAAGCATTCGCTGACCCTGAAGGGCCACCGCACCTCGGTGTCTCTGGAAGCGGAGTTCTGGGAGTCTTTTCAAGCCCTTGCTCGCGCGCGCGGGGTTTCGGTGAATGAACTGGCGGCCGAAGTGGATGCCGGGCGCTCGGGTGATGTCGGGCTCGCCTCGGCGATCCGGGTCTGGGTCTTGCGCGCCTTAACCGGGCGTTAAGGCTGATTGGGCAATCCTTCCGGCAAGGAGGACCGCCATGACCCAACTTGTTCGCCCGCTTTCGCCGGATGGTTGGATTCGCCATCTCTTTGCGTCACAAGCCGCCCTGGAAGGCGGCATTGTGCGACGAAAAGTGCGCGATGTGGAACGCTACTATGGCCGCACAGCCTTTCTGGAAGAAATGAAACGTCGCGGCTTTCCGGTTGTCGAGAACGCCGGACAATTCGTGGTGTTCTGCAACAATGAACCGCTTCGCCGTCTGGCCTGAGGGGCACGATTTCTGCGCGCAGAAATCGTTTGCGGAGTTTGCGCGCAAACTCCGGCACCAGAGTTTGTTCCAAACTCTGGCTAGCGGCGGCTGATGGTCAGCCAGATGCCATCCTTCGCCCGCACCGTCAGATGCGCCACGGGCACTGGATCGCGGCCCTCGACCCGGTCAAAACGCCACTGCCTGACCAGCATCGCCAAAAGCAAAGGCCCTTCCACCATGGCAAAGCCCGCCCCGGTGCACACCCGCGGGCCTGCTGAAAAGGGCAGATAGGCATCGCGCATGCAGGCGCGGTTTTCCTCGGTCTGCCAACGGTCGGGATCGAAGCCATCAGGGTTTGGCCAGATCCGTTCATGCCGGTGCAGGTGCCAGGGGCTGAGCACGATCTGCGCCCCCGGCGCAACGGCACGGTCGCGCATCTGTTCGGGGCAGCGGTTTTCCCGCACCATCATGGGCACAGGCGGGTAAAGGCGCAGCACCTCGCGAAAGACATCGCGGGTGAATTTCAGCCGCGACAGGGACGCAAATTCGGGCGCAACCCCAAGGGTTTCTGCCTCGGCCGCCACGCGGTCCTGCACCTGCGGATAAAGTGCCAGCAGATAAAGCGCCCAAGCCAAGGCCGAGGCGCTGGTCTCATGCCCCGCCAGAAAGAAGATCGCCACCTGATCGACCATTTCTTCGGTGGTGAACCTGTCGCCCGTGACGGGATCGCGCGTGGTCATGATCTTGGTCGCCAGATCGTCCGGGGCGGTGCCGGCGGCGATGGCGGCGGCGCGGGCCTCGCACAGTCTGGCAATCAGCCCGCGGATCACGGCGGCCGAGCGCCGGGTGCCGCGGCGGTGAAAGCGGGGCATCCAGCGCGGCAGCGGCAGGAACGCGGCGATGTTCAACAGGGGCTGCGTGCGCTGATAGGCGCGGAATTCGTGAAACACCGCCGCCGCGATGTCATGGTCAATGGGAATGGAAAACAGCGTGCGGAAGATCACATCGGCGGCGACGTGACTCATCTCTTCTTCTATTTCCACCATGCCGGGGGCCAGGCGGGCCACCGCCCCCTGCCCCGCGGCCACCATCGCCGGAAAGGTATCGCGCAAGCGGCCCCCTTCGAAAGCCGGGTCGATGATGCGGCGCTGGCGTTTCCACACCTCGCCATTGGTCACGAATACCGAATTGCCCAAAAGCGGGTTCAGCCCCTCGCGGATGCGGTTCGACTTGGGGAAATCATCGGGGCGTTCGGTCAGGATGCGGCTGACAAGGGCCGGGTCGTTGCACAGGTAGCTGCGAAAGAACGGGGTGCGGAACTCTGCCATCCAGGCGCGGTACAGGCGGGCCGGCTGCGACGACAGGATATCCTGCCGGAACAGCCGCAAGTGCTGCCAGAGGCTGGCCTTGTCGGGGCGCGAGGCGGGTTTCGGCGGGGTCATGCCACGTTTCTATAGCCCGAAAGCGGCGTGGCGATCCGGCTTTTTGACGCGGGGCGGCCGGCATAGCGGGCGGCCAGTGTCAGCGGGCCGGCGGTGATCTGGAAATAGTCGTAATGGCCCGGCCGGTCAAAGGCGCAAAGATACTGGAAATGCAGACGGAAATAGCGGCGGCGCAGCTCTTGCCAGCGTTCGGGGGACAGGGTCTGCGTGAAAGCCGCGGTCAGGATCAGGGGCCAGCGCTGGTTTGCAGGGGCAACACCGGTGACGGCCACCGGATCGCACAGCGCAAAGGCGCAGCCGTCGCCGGGCGCGGTGACATCGACCCAGGTCAGCTCGTCGCGCGCCGAGAGATAGGCCAGATCGGCCCGCAGCCGATGCGCTCGGGGCAGGAAGGAGACCATTGGCACCACCTGCCCCAGCGACAGAAAGGCCAGCGCCGGGCGCGGTTCGGGCAGGCCCGCGCGGATCAGGTCAGACAGGATCGAGACCGCCAGATGCGCCCCCGAGGAATGGCCGACGACCAGCACCTCGTCGACCTCTTGCGACAGTGCCTCGGCAATGGCCGCGCGAAATTCGACCATCCGCGCCTCCAGCTCGGGCGGGTTCGCGCCACCGAACTGCGCCGAATAAGCGTAGTCATGCATCAGGTAATGGGCGAACACCTTGTTGTCCCAGCGCTTGAAGGCGCGCAGAATGGCACAGACGGTTGCCCCCGCCACCACAAGGCCTGGCACCCAGTGGCTGACATGCGCGACCATTGCCCCAAGACCCCAGCCGGCCAAGAGCGCCACGGCAAGTTGCACGATCAGGAACACGATCGGATAAAGCGCCGCAATCATGGGCCCCTTGCGCAGCTTCATCAGCCGGAACAGCGCACCCGAGCCGATATAGGCCCATGCGGTGCGCAAAAGCTGCAGATAGGTGCCGGTGATGCCCCGCTCCATCGAGGATTTCACGATGTCGGACCAGACCAGCACCTCGACATCGGTTTCGGTGCTTTCGCCGCCGATCCTGGCCTGCACATGCCAGCCATAGGGGCCCTTCGCCGCCTTGGGCCGCAGATCAACGACATAGCCGGACATCCGCGCCTGATCGGCGCCTTCCTTGCGGTAAAGCTCGCGGTAGCGGCGGGGGTGGAACGGGTCATAGCCGGGGATGTAGAACACCCGCCGCCGCCTGACCGCACCCGCCATGCCTTGAGGCTTTGCCATCACACCCGAACCCTTTGCGCCGACAGCTTGGCACGAAATCTTGACCAGAATAAGGGCGTATCAGCCCAAAAGCGGCAGGCCAAGGCTTTCCAGCGCGTCCAGAAGCCAGCCGGAAAAGACCGAGAAATTGCCGGTAAACAGCGTGACGCCGACAATCAGCAGCAAAAGGCCCATGGCGATCTCGATCTTGCGCATATGGGGCTTCAGCCGCTTCATCAGCCCCATGGCCTGCGCGATGAAGATGGCCGACAGCAGGAAGGGCAGGCCCAGCCCCATGGCATAGACCGCCATCAGGTAAAGCGTGCGGGTCATGTCATTGCCCTGCATGGCCATGGTCAGGATGCCCGACAGGATCGGGCCGTTGCAGGGCGTCCAGCCAAAGGCGAAGGCCAGCCCCAGCACATAGGCCCCAAGGGCCGAACCGCCACGGTCGCCCGCATCCAGCCGCGCTTCGCGATCCAGAAGGCGGATGCGGAACACCCCCAGGAAATGCAGGCCAAAGACAATGACCACCGCCCCTGCGACGCGGTTGAAGATTTCAAGATTCGACAGGAAGAACCGGCCAAAGGCCGAAGCGGCAAAGCCCAGAAGCAGGAAGATGGTCGACAGGCCCAGCACAAAGAACAGCGCCGGCAGGATCACCCGGCGGCGCGCGGTGCCGGGGCTGGTCATCTCGCCCATCGAAATGCCGCCCATATAGGCCAGATAGGGGGGCACCACCGGCAGAACGCAGGGCGACAGGAACGACAACAGCCCTCCGGCAAAAGCCAGAAGGCTGGCCAGAAGCAGCCCTGCGTCAAGAATGTCGAAACCGAACATGCGCGTCTCCTTGGGGCGGTGATAACGGCGGATGGGCCTTGCGTCACCCCCCAAGAATGTCACATCCCCGTCAGGCAGGGGGATTGCGGGCGGGCCGCGGCCTCTGGCGGGGCATTTGGGCCAATAGGAAAGGCAGGCGCGATGCAGGTGGATGTAGAGCTTGACTGCGAGGGGTTGCTTTGCCCGCTGCCGGTCTTGCGGGCGCGCAAGCGGCTGATGGCGATGCGCCCGGGTCAGGTGCTGGCGGTGCGGGCGACCGATGCGATGGCGGCGATCGATCTGCCGCATTTCTGCGCCGAGGCGGGGCATGTGTTTCTGGAAACCCGGCACGAGGGCGCGGTGGGCATCCATTTCATTCGCGCGGGCGGTTGAGGCAAAAAGCGCCCTCAG
>JALQYS010000491.1 GCA_023254015.1 Paracoccaceae bacterium | reverse complement strand
ATCAGATAGGCGGCCATCATCGGCGTGATGAGGCGTGCAACCAGCAAGGAAAAGCCCACGGCAATCGCCACGGTCAGGCCGAATTGCCGGAAGTATTGGCCGGGGATACCGCCCATGAAGCTGACCGGCACAAAGACCGCGATGATGGTGAAGGTGGTGGCAATGACGGCCAGACCGATCTCGTCGGCCGCGTCGATGGCGGCGCGGTAGGGGGTCTTGCCCATGCGGATATGTCGGGCGATGTTCTCGATTTCTACAATCGCATCGTCCACCAGAATGCCCGTCGCCAGCGTGATGGCGAGGAAACTGACCAGGTTCAGCGAAAAGCCCAGCATATCCATGACCCAGAAGGTGGGGACCGCCGACAAGGGCAGGGCAACCGCCGTGATGAGCGTCGCCCGCCAGTTGCGCAGGAAGGCAAAGACCACCAGAACCGCCAGGATCGAGCCTTCCATCAGCGTATGCAGGGCGCTTTCATAGTTGCCATAGGTGTAGAACACCGTCTCGTCGACCAGCGTGATGCCGATGTTGGGATGGCTGGCGCGGATCTTGTCCAGCGTCTGGTTCACCGTTTCGGCGACCGAGACCTCGGAGGCGCCCTTGGCGCGGAAGATGCCGAAGGTCACCACCTGATCGCCGTTCAGCCGGGAAAAGGATTTCAGGTCCTGATAGCCGTCCACCACTTGCCCCAGATCGGCCAGCCGCACATGGCGGCCGCCGGGCAGGGTGATCGACGTCTCTGCAAGGCCCTGAACGGTCTGGGCATCGCCCAGCGTGCGGATGGCCTGTTCGCCGGTGCCGATCTCGGCCTTGCCGCCGCCCACGTTGGTGTTGGTCAGTTTGAGCTGGGTTGAAATCGTGGTGGCGGTGATGCCAAAGCTTTCCAGTTTGACCGGATCAAGCGCCACGCGGATTTCGCGGTCGGCCCCGCCATAGCGTTCGACCTTGCCGACGCCGGGGCGGCCCTGCAGGGCGCGGGTGATGGTGTCATCGACGAACCACGACACCTCTTCCAGCGTCAGGTCGGGCGCACTGACCGCAAAGGTCATGATCGCCTGACCTTCGATGTCGACACGGGTGACGATGGGCGCCTCGATCGACGAGGGCAGATCGCCGCGGATGCGGTCGATCGCGTCCTTGGTGTCTTGCACGGCCTTGTCGGTGGGCACTTCCATGCGGAACTCCACCGCTGTGGTCGAAACCCCGTCGGCGATGGTGGAGGTGATGTTCTTGGCCCCGGTCAGGCCGGCGACGGCATCCTCGATCTTCTTGGTGATCTGGGTTTCCATCTCTGCCGGGGCGGCGCCGGGCTGGGCCACGGTGACGGCGACGACCGGAATGTCGATGTTGGGAAAGCGGGTGACGGGCAGGCTGTTGAACGATTGCCAGCCCAGAACCATGAGCATGAAAAAGGCAAGAAGCGGCGCGACGGGGTTCTTGATCGCCCAGGCGGAAAAGTTCATCGCCGGTTACTCCTTGGCCGCAACCGGGGTGATCCGGTCGCCGTCACGCACAAAGGCCCCGGCCTTGGCCACGATGCTGTCGCCGGGGGCAAGGCCATTGGTGATTTCCACCCAGCCCGCGTCGCGGATGCCGGTGGTTACCAGCACGCGCCGGGCCACGTCGCCCGTGACCTTGAGGGCGGTCTGACCTTCGGGCGAGATGCCCAGCGCGGTGATGGGCGCGGCGGCGGTGTTGCGTTCGGCCACCAGAACCTCGCCCATGGCATACATGCCGGGGCGGACGCCCTTGGCATCGTCGATGGTGATGCGGACCCGGCCCATGCGGGTGGCGGTATCAATCGCCGGTTCCACCAGCCGCACCGTTCCCTTGCGCGGGGCGCTGTCGCCTGCCAGAAACAGCGTCACTGGCTGACCGGGCACAAGACGCAGCACGTCGCCTTCGGCGACATCGGCGCGCAGCTCCAGCGCGTTATCGCGGATCATCGCGAACATCGGTTGGGCGGCAGAGGCAATCGCACCAACCTGTGCGGTGCGTCCGGTGATTTCGCCGCCGACGGGGGCCTTGACCTCAGTCCGCGACAGCATCAGTTCGATATTGGCCAGCTGCGCCTCGACCAGCGCCAGATTGGCGCGCGCCGCCTCCAGCCCCTGCGCGGCGGTGATCGCGGCGGCATTGGCCTTGTCGACGGCGGCCTGCGGCGCGCTGCCCTGTTGCAGCAGGGCTGCGGTGCGGGTGGCGACACGCTGCGCCTCGTCGGATTGCGCCTCGGCCTGGGGAACGGCGGCGCGGGCGGCGGCCAAGGCGGCGTTCAGTTGGGCCTTCTGCAGGCTGAGGCTTGAGGTGGAAAGCCGCGCCAGCACCTGACCGGCTGTCACTTGATCGCCTACATCTGCCAGAAGCTCTTCGATCTGCTGACCTTCGACCAGCGGGGCCACCTGAACCTGATCGACCGCCCCGATCAGCCCCGAGGTCACGATCACATCGCGCAGCACCCGCGTCTGAACCGTGGCGACGGTGATATGGGGGGCGGGAATTGTCTGGGGGGCGTCAGAAGCGGCGGCTTCGGCCCAGAGCGGCTGGGCAGACAGGACGAACAGGGCAACAAGGGCGGAGCGCATCGGTCAGGCTTTCTTGGCGGTGAGGATTTCGCCCATGGCGGTATCAATTGAACGTTGGATCAGCGCAGTCAGATCACCGCGAATCGCGGCAGCTTGCGGCGGCAGCATGGCAGCCGCCTTGAACAGCGTGATCGCAAAAGCGGCATGGGCGGGAAAACGCGCCATGATTTCAGCTTCGGACAGGCCGGTTTCGGCGGCAAAGATGCGGTTGATATAGCCCGCGACCTGCGTTTCCATCGCGCAGGCGGCCTGGCCGATCTCGGGCTTGCGCAAGGCGGCGGCGGTGATTTCGGCCCAAAGCTGACCATCGGCGCGGGTCTGCTGTTCGATCAGTCGCCGCTGCATCAGCGCGCGGAGCGCCTCAAGCGGCGAGGGCGATTGCAGCACGGTCAGGAAATCGGCCTCCATCCCGGCGAGGTCATGGGCGATCAGCGCCTCGACGATGGCGGCCTTGGACGGGAAATAGCGATAGAAGTTGCCCGCCGACATGCCGGCGGCGCGGGCCAGATCCTGCATCGACGTGCCGTCGAAGCCTTTTTCGGCAAAGGCGATGCGGACGCGCGACAGGATGTCGGCGGTGCGCTGATCGGGCGAGGGCAGGGGAATGGGGTGCATGGTGGCCTGAGAATGAACGTTCATTCCCACATAGGGCATGCAAAAAAAAGGTCAAGCGGCCGCTGCGACTAGAACGCTCAGGGTGCTGCAAGTTCGTCCAGGCACCACTGCCAGACGGTTTCCAGAACGGGGTCGGGCTGGCCTTGCGCGCGGCGGACGATGTAATAGTCGGGTGAGGCGCGCAGCAGGTGCGGCATCACCTGCACGAGCCGCCCATCGGCCAGCTCGGGGCCGATGAAGGCGGCGGCGGCGGCGACCACGCCTTGCCCGGCAACCGCCGCATCAAGGGCGAGCGTGGTCAGGCTGAACCTTGGTCCGGAAAGCTGTTGGCCCAAAAAGGCGGGCCAGTGATCCTGGCAATGGTGCAGGATCGGAAGATCCCGAAGCTCGGCCACGGCCAGAGGCAGCACCCGGCCGGCCAGAAGGCGCGGGCTGGCCACGGCAATCACCCTTTGGGCGATCAGAAGCCGCGCCTCGAGATCGGGCGACAAGGGGGGCGTGGCAAGGCCGATGGCGATGTCGACCTCGTCGCGCGTGAAATCGGGAAGGTTCTCGTCGGCGATCGTGCGCAGCTCTACCCCCGGCAGGGCCTGTTGCAGGGCGGCAAGGCGGGGGATCAGGAGGCGCGTGGCAACGGTAGGGGTGACGCTGATGAGCACGCGGCGGGGATGGCTGGCGAGGCGGGCGGTGGCTGCGCCCAGCGTGTCGAAGGCGCGGCTCACCTCGGCCAGATAGGCCGCTCCTTGCGCGGTCAGGCGCAGGCCGCGGGGCAGGCGGTGAAACAGGGGCTGGCCCATATGCGCCTCAAGCGCGCGGACCTGCTGGGCCACAGCGCCTTGGGTCACGCCCAGCTCTTCGCTGGCGGCCCGGAAGCTGAGCAGGCGCCCCGACACCTCGAAGGCGCGCAAGGCGTTCAGGGGAGGAAGTCTGCGGCGAGGGGTGATGGTGGGAGTGGGGATCATGGGAGGCTGCAGTTTTTCTGCAGTCTGGCAGGTTTTCTTCTGCCGCGAAAGGGGCGGGGCTTTGCGCTAGCTCTGCGGCCGACAGGCAAAGGGGGGCAGGGATGGCGCGGGCCTATGCGGCGTTGGTTCTGGTTGGGTTCGTCTGGGGGGCCAACTACATCTACATCAAGATCGCCACGGCGGCGATTTCGCCGATGCAGGTGGTGTTTTTGCGCGTGGTGGCGGGGTTCCTGCCGCTGGCCGTTATGGCCTGGCGGGCGGGAGTCCTGAACCGCGGGCAGCTGCGGCATCTGCCGCATTTCGCGGTGATGTCGGTGCTTGCGACAAGTTTCTACTATTACGGTTTCGTCGCGGGCACGGCGCTTTTGCCTTCCAGCGTGGCTGGGCTTCTGGGGGGGGCGATTCCGATCGTGACCTTCCTCACCTCGCTGGTGGCGCTGCGCAGCGAACGGCCCAATGCCCTGACGGCCACGGGCGTGGCCCTGGGGTTTGCCGGCATCCTGCTGACGGCCCGGCCCTGGGAGTCGGGCGGGACCGTCTCGCCGCTGGGGGTCGCCTGGGTCATGGCGGGGACGATCAGCGTGGGGGTGTCTTTCGTCTATGCCCGCCGGTTCCTGGCGCCGCTGAACCTGTCGGCGCTGGCGCTGGCCACCTGGCAGACCGGGCTTGCGGCGCTGACGCTGGCGGTCATCACCGATTATCACGGCATGTCGGCCATTCTGGACGATGGCCGGGCCCTTGCGGCGCTGGTGGTGGGGTTGGGGCTTTTGGGCACGGGGCTGGCCTATCTGATCTATTACTACATGGTGCAGCGGCTGGGAGCGATGGGGGCCTCGGGGGCGACCTATCTTCCGGTGGTGGTGGCGGTGTTGATCGGGGCGGCGGTGGGCGAGACGGTCACGGCGGTGGAATATGCCGCGCTGGTGCTGATTCTGGGCGGGGTGGCGCTGATCCAGATCGGGGGCCGCCGGGCGGCGCGGCGGGTTGCGGTTGCCCCGGACTGACCCTTGGTCTGCGTCATTCTGCCGCCTGCGGGGGATGGCCCAAGGTTGCGAAGGCCGGGGGCTGCGTGTATCACCCGGAAAAACGTCATGCGTCCGAGGGGAGCGAGAATGCGTCGAGTAGTTGTCACCGGTCTGGGGATGGTCACGCCGCTGGCTTGCGGAGTGGAAGATACCTGGAGCCGCCTTCTGGCCGGGCAATCGGGTGCGGGCCCGATCACGCGGTTCGATGCCTCGAATGTGGTGACGCAATATGCCTGCGAAATCCCCTTCGGCGATGGCAGCGAAGGCACCTTCAATCCTGATGACTGGATGGAGCCGAAGGACCGCCGCAAGGTGGATGACTTCATCCTTTACGGCATGGCCGCGGCCACGCAGGCGGTGAAGGATTCCGGTTGGGAGCCGGCGAATGAGGAAGATCGCCAGCGCACCGGGGTGATGATCGGCTCAGGGATAGGCGGGCTGACCTCGATCGCCGAGACGGCGGTCCTGATCAAGGAAAAGGGGCCGAAGCGGGTTTCGCCCTTCTTCATTCCGGGCAGCCTTATCAACCTGATTTCGGGTCAGGTCTCGATCCGGTTCGGGTTCAAGGGGCCGAACCATGCGGTGGTGACGGCTTGCTCGACCGGCGCCCATGCGATTGGCGATGCGGCGCGGCTTATCGCCTTTGGCGATGCCGATGTGATGGTGGCCGGGGGCGCCGAGGCGCCGATTTCGGAAATCGGGATTGCCGGGTTCAACGCCTGCAAGGCCCTGTCCACCAAACGCGCCGATGATCCGGCCAAGGCCAGCCGCCCCTATGACGCCGACCGCGACGGGTTTGTCATGGGCGAGGGCGCGGGGGTCGTGGTGCTGGAGGAATATGAGCACGCCAAGGCCCGCGGCGCGAAGATCTACGCCGAGGTTCTGGGCTATGGCCTGTCGGGCGACGCCTATCACATCACCGCCCCGTCGGAAGATGGCGACGGCGGCTTCCGCAGCATGACGATGGCGCTGAAGCGCGCGGGGATTGCGCCCGGCGATGTGGATTACATCAACGCCCATGGCACCTCGACCATGGCGGACACGATCGAACTGGGCGCAGTGGAGCGGCTTTTGGGGGATGCGGCGGCGGGGGCGACGATGTCGTCGACCAAGTCGTCCATCGGCCACCTGTTGGGGGCTGCGGGTGCGGTTGAGGCGATTTTCTGCGTGCTGGCGCACCAGTCGCGTCGGCGCTGGATTGAGCTGGGCATCGGGCGCAGCCCAGCTGGTGGCGTCGTTCGGCAGACCCAGCGCATCCAGCCAGAGTGTGCCGCAGGCATCGCGGCCATGGCCCATGAACAGGC
>JALQYS010000433.1 GCA_023254015.1 Paracoccaceae bacterium | reverse complement strand
GGCGACCTGACCGAGGTGATCGACGCGCTGATTGCCCATGATCAGGCCGCTAAACTGGCCGAGATGGACGGATGACGGGGGCCGAGGCCCTGCGTCTGGCCATCCCGCGCCTGCGCGCAGGCGGGATCGAGGATGCAGCGCTGGATGCCCGGCTTCTCTTGGCCCATGCGCTGGGGATTGCCCAGGACCGCCTGACGCTGCACCTTCCCGACGAGATGACCGCGCCGCAGGCAAGGTCATACGAGGAGGCCATCGCGGCCCGCCTGGCCCGCCAGCCCGTGGCCCAGATCATCGGCCAGCGACAGTTCTGGGGCCTGCCATTCCGCGTCACGCGCGACACGCTGGACCCGCGCCCCGATACCGAGACCCTGGTGGCCGAAGCGGTGCGCGCGCCCTTCCTGTCGATGCTGGATCTGGGCACCGGCACGGGGTGCATCCTGCTTGCCTGCCTCAAATCCATGCCTGTTGCCCGGGGGCTGGGGGTGGATGTCTCGCCCGCAGCCCTTGAGGTGGCGCGCGGCAATGCGCAGGCCCTCGGGCTGGACAAACGCGCCAGCTTCCGCGTCTCGGACTGGTTTTCCGCCGTGCCGGGGCGCTATGACCTGATCGTGTCGAACCCGCCCTATATCGCTGCCGAGGAAATGCCCGGCCTCGCCCCCGAGGTGCGCGACTGGGAGCCGCATCTGGCCCTGACCCCCGGCGGCGACGGGCTGGACCCCTACCGCATCATCGCCCGCGCCGCGCCCGGGCGGCTGATGGCGGGCGGGCGGCTTCTGGTGGAAATCGGCTCGACGCAAGGGGCCGCCGTCGCCGCACTCTTTGCCGCGCAAGGGTTGCAGGACATCCGCATCCTGCCCGACATGGATGGGCGCGACCGGGTGGTGGCCGCCGTCAAGCCCGGCGATGCGGACCAGTGCGGCTGTGCCTGAGACCCGCAAAAACCGCTCGGCCCACACAGAATCCGCTTGCCTCGCCCCGCGCCTGTGGTAATCGAAGATCAGCACGCGCCAGGGCCTTGCGGCCTGCCGTAGCTGAATGCCAGCCACCCCGCCTTGTTTTCTGCGCCCTTGCGGCGCTTGGCGTTGGGTCACCGCCCTCAAAGGTAAAGATGCGCTCTTCCAAGTCCCGCTCGCGTTCCAAGCAGAACCGCCCGCGCACCCTCGGCAACATCATCAACCGGGTGTTCGACAGCTCCGGCCCCGAGGGCAAGGTGCGCGGCACGCCGCAGCAGATCATCGAGAAGTACCAGCTTCTGGCGCGGGATGCCCAGCTTTCGAATGACCGGGTGGCGGCCGAGAACTTCCTTCAGCATGCCGAGCATTACACCCGCATGCTGGCCGAGGCTCAGCGCGAGATGGCGGCCGAGCAGGAAGCCCGCCAGCAGCAATACCAACAGCAGAACGGCCACCGCGACCGCAATGACCGTGGCGACCGGACCGACTATCGCGCCGATCCGGGCACCGAGCCGCAGCCTCTGGCCGAGGGCTTTGATGTGCTGGGCGGCGATGATGAGGGCCATCTGGTGGACCTGCCCGAGGCTCCGCGCGCCCCGTTCAGCCAGCCGCGCCGCGACGACACCCGCCGTGATGACCGCAGCCGCGACCGCAACTCGCGCCGTGACGACCGCCCGCGTGAGGAGCGCCCGCGCGAGGAGCGGCCCCGTGAGGAACGCCCGCGTGAGGACCGCGCCCGCGAGGAAACCCGCCGTGATGACCGCCCCCGGGAGGAGAACCGCCGGGAGGAGCGTCCGCGCGAGGATACCCGCCGTGACGAACCCCGCCGCGAAGAGACCCGCCGCGAAGAGCGCCCGCGTGAGGATCGGCGCGAGCCGCGCCGTGCGCCCGAAGCGCCGGCAGAATTGCCCGCCTTCATCACCGGTGCCGCTGCCGAGCCCGCGGCACAACCCGCGCCCGAGGTGAAACCCGCGCCCGAAGTGAAACCCGCGCCGGCGGCAGAACCTGCCGCGCCGGTGATGGCCGAGGTCGCCGCAGCTGCCCCGGCAGCCGAAGCCCCGGCCAAGCCCGCCCGCGCCCCGCGTGCCCGCAAGCCCGCCGCGCCC
Source organism: Paracoccaceae bacterium (assembly GCA_023254015.1). Classification (GTDB taxonomy): domain Bacteria; phylum Pseudomonadota; class Alphaproteobacteria; order Rhodobacterales; family Rhodobacteraceae; genus Tabrizicola_A. The sequence goes on along the minus strand of JALQYS010000433.1, from coordinate 2,744 downwards.
AAGGCCGAGACCCCGGCCGAAGCCGCGCCCGAGGCCCCCAAAGCCGCCGAATGACCGGCAAGCCAGGATGCGAAAGGCCCGCCCAACGGCGGGCCTTCTTCATTTGGCCAGTTCGCGGGCCAGGGCGCAGAAGCTTTCCAGCGAAATCTCTTCGGCCCGCGCCGTCGGCGCGATGCCTGCTGCGTTCAGACGGTCCTCGATATCCGGCCCCCAACCCTTGAGGCTGGAGCGCAACATCTTGCGGCGCTGATTGAAGGCCATCGCGGTCAGCCGCTGCAGGATCGCCTCATCGGCGGGATAGCGGGGGGCCTCCAGACGCGTCAGATGCACCACGGCGGAATGTACCTTGGGCGCGGGGGTAAAGGCCTCGGGGGGCAGGTGCATGACGATCTTGGCGTCACAGCGCCACTGGGCCAGCAGGGCAAGCCGCCCGTAGTGATCGCCGCGCGGCTTGGCCACGATGCGCTCGGCCACTTCCTTCTGGAACATCAGCGTCAGCGATTGCCAGACCGGCGGCCAGACCTTGGGCGTCAGCCAGCGGATCAGAAGTTCTGTGCCGACATTGTAGGGCAGGTTGGCCACGATCTTGATCGGCGGCGTCAGATGGGCCAGCGGATCGATCTCCATCGCGTCGCCGTTGATGACCTCCAGCCGGCCGGGATAGCGCACGGCAATCTCGGCCAGGGCGGGCAGGCAGCGCGGGTCTTTCTCGACCGCCAGCACCCGGCGCGCGCCTTCCACCAAAAGGCCGCGCGTCAGGCCGCCGGGGCCGGGGCCGACCTCCAGCACATCGCAAGAGGAAAGATCACCGGCCATGCGGGCAATCTTGGCGGTCAGGTTCAGATCCAGCAGGAAGTTCTGGCCAAGCTGCTTTTTCGCCACCAGATCATGCGCCGCGATCACCTCGCGCAAGGGGGGGAGCCCGTCAATGGTTGCCATGGTCTGCCTTTCGCAAGCGGTTTTTCGGCGAAAAACCGCAGCACACGAATTTTCGTCGAAAATTCGTTTATCGCGCCTGCCGCGTCAGCGCCATATCCCGCGCCATGCGCAGCGCGGCAATCAGGCTGTCGGCGCGCGCCAGCCCCTTGCCCGCGATGTCCAGCGCCGTCCCATGGTCGGGCGAGGTGCGGATGAAGGGCAGGCCCAGCGTGACATTCACCCCGCCGTCGAAATCCAGCGTCTTGATCGGGATCAGCGCCTGATCATGATACATGCAGATCGCAGCATCATAGCCCGCCCGCGCACGGGGGTGGAACATGGTGTCGGCCGACAGGGGGCCGGCCAGCGCCATGCCCTCGTCACGCAGCCGGTTCAGCACCGGGGTGATGACGGTCATTTCCTCATGCCCCATGGCCCCGCCTTCGCCGGCATGCGGGTTCAACCCCGCCACCGCCAGCCGGGGGCTGGCCAGCCCGCAATCGCGGATCAACCCGGCATGGGTGATGCGCAGCGTCTGTTCCAGAAGGGCCGGGGTCAGCGCGCCCGGCACCTCCGACAGCGCCATGTGGATTGTCACCGGCACCACCCGCAAAAGCGGGCTGGCCAGCATCATCACCACGTTCTCCACTCCGGCGAGATGGGCCAGAAACTCGGTATGGCCGGGAAAGGCAAAGCCCGCGCCATCCTTCAGTGCCTTCTTGTGCAGGGGCGCGGTGCAGACGGCACTGGCCGCACCCGACTGTGCCAGCGCCACGGCGCGTTCGATCACCTCGATCACGCCGCGGGCATTTTCCGGCACAAGCTGGCCGGGGGCATTTTCGCGGGCAAACGCGTGGGGCAGCACCGGCAGGACGCCGGCGGGCACGGCGTGCGCCTGATCGGGGCTGTCGATCAGAGAGATCGCCGCCCCGGCAGGCAGGTGGCGCGGATCCCCGATCCAGAAAAACGGCAAGTCGGGCATGGCGGCACGGGCGGCCACCGCCAGTTCTGGGCCCACGCCGCCCGGCTCGCCACAGGTGAGGGCAATCGGCGCGGCAGGGCTCATTTCTCGACGAGGATCGCTTCGGAGCGCAGTTCTTCGAGATAGATGTCGGCCAGCGAAGACAGGCGCTGGTTCAGCAGCTGTTCGCGGATGATCTCGCGATCCGGCACGACATCTGCGGCCGGCCCGCGGGAACACAGCATCAGGAACACGCGCCAGCCATCGCGGCTGATCCGGGCCGAGCTTTCTCCGGCATCCAGCGTCGCCAGCACCGCGCCAATATCGCCGCCCACCGCCGACTGCGATTGTGTCGAGCGTGTCAGACGGTCGGCCGGTTGATCCTTGGCGACGGTGTAAAGGTCATCGCAGGTGTCGACGCGGGCGCGCAGGGCGGCCAGATCGGCCTCGACGGTCGCGCTGTTCGGCACCAGATACTGGGCATAGTCGACAACGGTTGCCTCGCCCTTGCCAAGCGGGTCCTCGCCGCGCTCAAAAAGCCAGTAGACCACCACCTTGTCTTCCAGCAGAACCGGAGCGGTCATCGTGGCGGGGGGTAGGCGTTCCAGCCGGGCGCGGGACTTTTCGGGCAGGTCGGCCAGACGCTGCCAGCTGCGCCCGGTGCCGCCATTGGCGCGCAGGGCGGCCAGGAAGTCGGCCTCGGTCTTGATCGAGGCCTGGGCCCGGCGGGCGCGGGCCAGGGCGCCAGAAAGCTCGCCACTGGCATCGGCGGGAAAGACCAGCTCGGCCAAGGAAAGTTTCGGCACGCCGGTCGGCTGGAGATTGGCGATGGCGCGGTCGATCTCGGCCTCGGTGATCGTCACCT
>JALQYS010000419.1 GCA_023254015.1 Paracoccaceae bacterium | reverse complement strand
GGCCGCACTGGCGACCGTGGTGGAAACCTGGGGGTCTGCCCCGCGCCAGCCGGGCAGCCAACTGGCGATTTCCGGTGAAGGGCAGATCATGGGCTCGGTCTCGGGCGGCTGCGTCGAGGGCGCGGTGGTGACCGAGGCGCTTGAGGCGATGGAGGATGGCCAGCACCGGCTTTTGACCTTTGGCGTCAGCGACGAAACCGCCTTTTCGGTGGGTCTGGCCTGTGGCGGCACCATCCGCGTGCTGGTTGAACCGGTCGGCCACGCCCTGCCCGAGGACATGCTTGCCGATCTGGTGGCGGCGCGAGCGGCCAAGCATCCGGTGGCCTATGTGGTGCATCCTGAAACCGGCGCACGGGCGCTTTATCGTCCGGGGCAGGATCAGGCCGCCGACCTGCGCCTGCGCGCCGACAAGGCGGGGGTCGAGGAGGACGGCCGCTTCATCGCGCCGCACAACCCGCCCTTGCGGCTGATCGTGGTGGGGGCGGTGCATATCGCCCAGCCGCTGCTGACCATCGCGCGGACCTGCGGCTATGCGCCCACGCTGATTGACCCGCGCGACACTTTCGGCGCCGCCGACCGCTTTCCGGGGGAAACCGTGCTGGACGACTGGCCGGACGAGGCTTTGGCGACCCTTGCCCCCGATGCCCGCACCGCGATTGTCACCCTGACCCATGACCCCAAGCTGGACGATCCCGCGATCCGCGTCGCCCTGCGTTCGGCGGCGTTTTACCTAGGCTGCCTGGGCTCGAAGAAAACCCATGCCAAACGCGTAGAGCGGCTTTTGGCGGCCGGCTTCACCGAGGCCGAGATCGCCCGTATCCATGCGCCCGTCGGGCTCGACATCGGGGCCAAGACTCCGGCCGAGATTGCGCTTTCGGTGATGGGGCAAATCACCCGCGTTCTGCGGCAGGGCGCATGAGGTTCGGGCCGGTTCCCCTGGATCAGGCGCTGGGTGCGATTCTGGCCCATTCCCACCCCGGGGCAGAGGGGCGTTTGCGCAAGGGCACCGTGCTGACCGAGGCCGATCTGGCCGTGCTTGCCGCCGAAGGCTGTGCCGAGGTGGTGGTGGCGCGGCTCGACCCCGCCGATCTGGATGAAAACACCGCCGCAGGACGGCTTGCGGCGGCGCTGGTGCCTGATCCGGTGGGGCAGGGGCTGGCGCTTTCTGCAGCCTTCACCGGCCGGGTAAACCTGAACGCCACCGGTCCGGGGGTGGTGATGCTGGATCCTGCGACGATCCATGCCCTCAACCGGGTTGACCCTGCGATCACGCTGGCCACCCTGCCGCCCCTGTGCCGGGTTACCAAGGGCACTCTGGTCGGCACCGTCAAGATCATCAGCTATGCCGTCGACGGCGCGGCGCTGGCAGAGGCCGAGGCGCTGGCCCGTTCCGCGCTGCGCGTGGCCCCGGTGCGGCTGCGCGATGCCGGGCTGGTGCTGACGCAGGTGCCGGGGCAGGACCCCAAACTGAACGCCAAGGCCCGCCGGGTCATCGCCGGGCGGCTCGCCGCCTTGGGCATGGCGCTGGCCGACTGCCGCGAAGTGCCCCATGACGAGGCCGCCATCGCCGCGGCGCTGGCCGATCTGCCCGGCGAGATGGCGCTTTTGCTGACCGGCAGCGCCACCTCGGACCTTTACGACACCGCCCCTCAGGGCCTGCGCCGCGCAGGCGGGCAGGTGCTGCGCTTTGGCATGCCGGTCGATCCCGGAAATCTCCTCTTCCTCGGGCAGCTTCACAGCCGCCCGGTCATCGGATTGCCCGGCTGTGCCCGCTCGCCCGCGCTGAACGGGGCCGACTGGGTGCTGGAGCGGCTTGCCTGTGGCCTGACGGTTGGCGATGACGAGATCGCGGCCATGGGGGTGGGGGGGCTCTTGAAGGAAATCCCCAGCCGCCCACACCTGCGCGAGGACCGTTAGCGGCGAAGAACGGCGGGGGCGGCGTCTTGACCCGTCCATGAAAAAGGGGCCTTGCGGCCCCCCTTCATCCGGCAAATCCCGCTCCCCTTACTTGGGACCGATCATCATCACCATCTGCCGGCCTTCCAGCTTGGGCATCGATTCGATCTTGCCCGCCTCGGCCACATCGGCCGCGACGCGGTTCAGCAGTTCCAACCCCAACTCCTGGTGCGCCATCTCGCGCCCGCGGAAGCGCAGGGTGACCTTCACCTTGTCGCCTTCGCCCAGGAACTTCAGCACCGAGCGCATCTTCACGTCATAATCATGCGTGTCGGTGCCGGGGCGGAACTTGATTTCCTTGATCTCGATGATCTTCTGCTTCTTGCGGGCCTCGGCCTCGCGCTTTTGTGTCTCGTACTTGAACTTGCCGAAGTCCATGATCTTGCAGACCGGAGGTTCGGCGTTCGGCGAGATTTCCACCAGATCCAGCCCGGCCTCTTCGGCCATGGCGAGGGCGCGGGACGGGGTCACCACACCCACATTTTCCCCATCCGCCCCGATCAGGCGGATTTCCGGGGCGCGGATGCGTTCGTTGATGCGCGGGCCGGTTTCGCGTTGCGGCGGGGCATTGTGCGGGCGACGGGCTATGGCAGTGGTCCTTGCGTTGTTGAATTCTGCGCGCGCAGTCTAAGCCTTGCGCGGGCGGCCTTCAACCGGAAATCCGTGCGCCGCGCAAGACGGCAGGGCGCCTGTTGCGACCCTGCCGGCAGGGGCCTTTTCATTCGGGGCAGAGTCTGCCATATCGCGGGCATCCGAATGTTTCGGTCATGGGAGTTAGTGACATGAACAAGAACGTCCTTATCGGCCTCGTGCTGATCCTTGCCGTCGCTGGTGGCTACTACCAGTTCTCCTACAAGCCCGCGCAAGAGGCCGCCGCTGCTGCTGCCGAAGCCGCCGCTGCCGAAGCAAAGGCCGCCGAAGAGGCCGCCGCCAAAGCTGCGGAAGAAGCTGCCAAGGCCGCTGAAGAGGCTGCTGCCGCTGCCGCCGCCGAGGCCGCTGCCGCTGCCGCCGCTGCGACCGAAGCCGCTGCTGCCACCACCGAAGCTGCCGGTGACGCTGCCGCTGCAGCGACTGAGGCCGCAGGCGATGCCGCTGCTGCCGCGACCGAAGCTGCGGGCGACGCTGCCGCCGCTGTGACCGAAGCCGCCGGCGATGCCGCTGCCGTGCTGAACCCGGCCGCCTTCGACGCCGCCAAGGTCAACGCCCTGATCGACGCCTCGGCGCTGGACGATGCCACCAAGGCCACGCTCAAGACCGGGGTTGACGCCGCCGCTGCCGATCCGGCCCTGGTTCAGGGCGCGATTGATGCCGTCAAAGCCGCTCTGGGCATGTAATCGCCTGAAAGCGTAACAAAAACCGCCGTGGAGCGATCCACGGCGGTTTTTTCATGTCTTGGCGGGAGGGCATGGCCACCGAGGAGGCCCCCCCTTGAGGGGGGGGCAACGACGAGGTTCAGATCCCGTCGCCCACAAAGGCCTTTTCGACCACGAACTGCTTGGGGTCGGAATTCGCCCCTTCGACCAGACCAAAGCTTTCCAGAATGGCCTTCACATCGACGTTGAACGCCAAAGAGCCGCAGACCATCGCGCGGTCCTCTTCGGGGTTCATCCGGGGCAGGCCCAGATCGGCAAAGACCTTGCCCGACTGCAGATTGTCGGTGACGCGCCCCATGTGGTGGAAGGGCTCGCGCGTGGTGGTGGGATAGTAGCGCAGCTTGTCGCCCACCATCTCGCCGATCAACGGATCGTCCTTCAGGCTTTCGACCAACTGGCGGCCATATTCCAATTCGGCCACTTCGCGGCAGGTGTGCATCATGATGACCTGCTCGTATTTCTCATAGGTCTCCGGCTCGCGCAGAAGGCTGGCGAAGGGGGCAAAGCCGGTGCCGGTCGACAGGAAGTAAATCCGCTTGCCGGGCAACAGGCGATGCCCAGGATAGCGGCGCTGATCCGCTTCGAGCTGCTGCTTCACGCCGGCCGCGACCTCGAGCTGTTGCTGCACAAAGACGTCCACCACCGTGGGCGAGGTGGGCGCGCGCACGATCTCGGC
>JALQYS010000384.1 GCA_023254015.1 Paracoccaceae bacterium | reverse complement strand
GCAGAAATGTCTAACAGTCGCACCAATTGGGCTTTTTGCTCAAACAGATCAAAAGCACGACGCAATTGCCCCATGTCGCACGAGCCCTGCACGTTGTTCTGGCCGCGCAGCGGGTTCACGCCCACGCCCGGACGGCCGACGTTGCCGGTCATCATGGCAAGGTTCGCGATGCCGATCACCGTGGTCGAGCCTTGGCTGTGCTCCGTCACGCCCAGACCGTAGTAGATCGCGCCATTGCCGCCGGTGGCATAAAGCCGGGCCGCCGCGCGCACTTCCTCGGCCTTGACGCCCGTCAGGATTTCCACCGATTCAGGCGAATGCTGGGGCTGGCTGACAAAGTCGGCGTAGTCCTGGAATTCGTCCCAGTCGCAGCGGGTGCGGATGAACTCTTCGTTGTAGAGTTTCTCGGTCACGATCACATGCGCCAGCGCGGTGACGATGGCCACGTTGGTGCCGGGCGTCAGCGCAAGGTGATGGGCGGCCTTGATATGCGGGCTGTCCACCATTTCGGTGCGGCGCGGGTCGATGACGATCAGCTTGGCGCCCTTGCGGATGCGCTTTTTCAGGCGGCTTGCAAAGACCGGGTGGCCCGAGGCGGGGTTTGCGCCGATGACGATGGCAACATCGGTGAACTCGACCGAGTCGAAATCCTGCGTCCCGGCAGAGGTGCCCAAGGTCTGGCCAAGGCCATAGCCGGTGGGCGAGTGGCAGACCCGCGCGCAGGTGTCGGTGTTGTTGTTCAGGAACACACCGCGCGTCAGTTTCTGCACCAGATAGGTTTCTTCGTTCGTGCAGCGCGACGAGGTTATCACGCCCACGGACTTTTGCCCGTATTTGGCGATGATGCCCTTCATCCGGTTGGCGGCGAACTCCATCGCCTCGGCCCAGGACACTTCTTTCCACGGATCGTTGATCGAGTCGCGGATCATCGGGTTCAGGATGCGGTCCTTGTGGCTGGCATAGCCATAGGCGAAGCGGCCCTTGACGCAAGAATGGCCGCGGTTGGCCTTGCCGTGCTTGTAGGGGACCATGCGCACCAGCTCATCGCCGCGCATTTCGGCCTTGAACTGGCAACCGACGCCGCAATAGGCGCAGGTGGTCACGACGGCCCGTTCGGGCGTGCCGATCTCGATCACCGATTTTTCGCTCAGGGTCGCGGTCGGGCAGGCCTGCACGCAGGCGCCGCAGGACACGCAATCGGAGGCCAGCGCATTGTCGGTCTTGGCGCCAAAGGACACGCGGGAATCAAAGCCCCGGCCCTCGATGGTCAGCGCAAAGGTGCCTTGCACTTCCTCGCAAGCGCGGACTCAGCGCGAGCAGACGATGCATTTCGCCGGATCATAGGTGAAATAGGGGTTCGAGTCGTCCTTGGGCAGCCATTGCGGATTGGCCTCGCCCGAATTGTTCTTGGCGCGGAAATGGGTGTCCACCGCCTCATAGCGCACGTCGCGCAGGCCCACGGCGCCGGCCATGTCCTGCAACTCGCAATCGCCATTGGCCGCACAGGTCAGGCAGTCCAGCGGGTGGTCGGAGATATAAAGCTCCATCACGCCGCGGCGCAGGTCTTTCAGCTTGCCGGTCTGGGTTTTCACCTTGATGCCGGGGGCAACGGGCGTGGTGCAAGAGGCCGGGGTTCCCGCGCGGCCTTCGATTTCCACAAGGCACAGGCGGCAAGAGCCAAAGGCATCCAGGCTGTCGGTCGCGCAAAGTTTCGGCACCGTGATGCCGATCTCGGCCGCGGCGCGCATGATCGAGGTGCCTTCGGGCACGGTCACATCGAACCCGTCGATGTTCAGCGTCACCGTCGCGGTCGACCGCACATAGGGCGTGCCGAAATCGCGGTCGTCGGGGATGATGAAGTCTTTCATTCGGCGGCCTCCTTCTGGGTGGAGAAGTCGTCAGGGAAATGGGTCAGCGCGCTCATCACCGGATAGGGGGTAAAGCCGCCAAGGGCGCAAAGCGAGCCAGATTTCATGGTGTTGCACAGCTCGGTCAGGATCGGCATGGCGCTGGCGTCGCCGCGGGCAAGCCGGTCGATGGTTTCCACGCCGCGCACTGCGCCGATCCGGCAGGGCGTGCATTTGCCGCAGGATTCGATGGCGCAGAATTCCATGGCAAAGCGCGCCATGCCCAGCATGTCGGCGGTGTCGTCAAACACCGTCAGCCCGGCGTGGCCGATCAGCCCGTCCTTGCCCGCGACTTCCTCATAGCCGAAGGGCGTGTCGAACAGCGCGCGGGGGAAATAGGCGCCCAAAGGCCCGCCCACCTGCACCGCCTTGACCGGGCGGCCACTGGCGGTTCCGCCGCCGATCTTGTCGACGATTTCACCCAGCGTCAGACCGAAGGCGATTTCATAAAGCCCGCCGTGTTTCACGTTCCCGGCGATCTGCAGCGGGATCGTGCCGCGCGAGCGGCCCAGGCCGAAGTTCTTGTAATGCTCGGCGCCCTTTTCAAAGATCACCGGGACCGAGGCGAGCGAGATCACGTTGTTCACAACAGTGGGCTTGCCCATGAAACCCTGCAGCGCGGGCAGCGGTGGCTTGGCCCGCACGATGCCGCGCTTGCCTTCAAGGCTGTTCAGAAGGCTGGTTTCCTCGCCGCAGACATAGGCGCCCGCGCCAACCCGAACTTCGATGGCGAACGGAGCGATCCGCGCTTCCGCCAGCGCAATCGCCGCGCGCAGCTTGGCGATGGCGAGAGGG
>JALQYS010000347.1 GCA_023254015.1 Paracoccaceae bacterium | reverse complement strand
CCGGGCTGTATGCGCCGTTTCCGGCCCATTGATTTTGCTATTGCGGCCCGCCTGTCAACCGCTTGCTTGTCCCTGTGAGCTCGTCGGGGAGTCCCGGACGAGGTCATTTTGAGGCAATGAGGCGCTGCGTGTAGGCCCATGGCATCAGGGCGTCGATGTCCTTGGCCGGATGGCCATTTGCGATGCTGATGAACAAGTCGCGCAGGTAGGCGTAGGGTTCGACGTTATTCATCTTGCAGGTGCCAATTAGACTGCCGAAGCGGGCCCAATTGCGGCCGCCCTCGTCATGGCCTGCGAACAATGCATTGCGGCGGGTCATGGCCGGGCTGCGGATGGCGTTTTCGACGAGGTTGGAGTCGATGTCGACGCGGCCGTCATCCAAGAAGAGCCGGAAGCCATCCTGACGTTTCAGCATATAGGCCATGGCCTCGCCGAGATCGGATTTGCGCGAGACGCGGGCCGCTTGAGCCTTCAACCAGGCGAAGAATGCGTCGACCAGCGGGCGGGACAGCTCCTGCCTGACGGTCCGGCGATGATCCGGATCGCTGCCGCGGATGGCATCCTCGACCTTATAGAGGGCCGCGATGCGCAAAAGTGCGTCGTCCACGATGGGCGAACCCTTCTGGGGCTTGGCCTTGATCAGTTTCCTGCGCCCGTGCGCCCAGCAGAAGGCCAGCCGCAAGGGATCGCCGCCGGTGCGCTTTGGCGTGGCCAGATGGGTATAGGCGCCATAGGCATCGACCTGGATCGTGCCATTGAAGCCCTCAAGAATTTCGGCGGCATATTCTGCTTTACGCCCGGGCCGGTAATGGAACACTACGCCCGGTGGCGCGGAGCCACCCCAGCCACGATCATCCCGCAGCACGGCCCACAAATATCCTGTCTTCGTCTTCCCCTTCCCCGGGTCCAGCACCGGGGCGGTGGTCTCGTCGACGTAAAGCCGCGTGCTGTCGGCCATCAATCGCTTGGCCATGTGGTCAACGACAGGGGCGATCAGCGCACCCGTGCGGCCCATCCAGTCGGCCAGAACAGACCGGTCGATCGGCACCCCATGCCGCGCCATCACAACGGCCTGCCGGTTCAGCGGCATGTGCTCGGAATGCTTTGAGACGGCGATCTGGGCCAACAGCGGCTCGGTGGGCCAGCTTCCCTCAAGCAGATGCGCGGGTGCTTTTGCCTGCACCACGCCCGTGCGCCCCTTCGGGCAAGCATAGCGAGGGCGGACTGTAACGATCACCTGATAGCGTGCCGGAATGTAATCCAGCCGTTCGGTCCGGTCTTCACCGATCCGGACCATATCGCCGCAGCCACAGGGGCAGGCAATGCACTCCGGCTCAAGCACATGTTCGACGCGCGGTAGGCTTTCGGGCAGGGCACGGGCCTTGCGGGGTATGCGCGGCGCGCACTTTTCTGGGTCCTGCTCGCTGGCCGCGATCCTGTCCTCGACAGCGGCGATTTGCGCCTGCGTTTCGGCGATGGCAGTTTCCAGATCTTCCAGCGCCAGTTCCAGCTGCGCCGGGTCCAGTTTCTCAGATTTCGGCCCGAACTTCGTGCGTCGGTAATCCTGAACCTGACCTTCCAGCTTTTCGATCAGCGCCTTCAACTCGGTGATGAAGGCATCCTTTTCGGCCACCACCGCCTGCTCATGCTGGCGTGCCGCACGCTCGACCGAGAGCTCGAACTGCATCGCCACAAATGCCTTGGCCACCTCGGGCGGAAGGTCCGGGAACTGGCTGAGATCGAAGGGCTGCGACATGCTCCTTCCTACCCGATCCCTGCAGGGAAGCCCAACAAAACAACGCCAAAACCTGCTTGCTGAGTCATCCCGCCGCAGTCGGCGCCTGCACCCGGCGCGCAACGGTCCGGCGCCAGTCCAGGCCCTCAACCAGAGCTTCCGCCTGCGCCCGCGACAGACGCATCACCCCGTCCTGAACCTTCGGCCAAGCAAAGCTGCCTTGCTCCAGGACCTTGTAGGTCAGCACCATACCGGTTCCATCCCAAACAAGAATCTTCAGCCTGTCCCCCCGCTTCGAGCGGAAGATCACCGTCACCCCGGAATGCGGATCAAGCTTCAACTCGGTCTGCACCATCAGCGCCAGCGCCTGATGGCCGCAGCGGAAGTCTACCGGCTTCGTCGCAATCAGGATTGGCAGCCGCCCGCCCGCGGCGATCATGCCGCCCCGCGCAGTGCGCGCACCAGCGCAGCCGCCCGATCAACGGGAACATCGCCCGCGATCCGCACGACCACATCCGCACCCAGCTCCACAGTCATCATGCCGACCGCATCCGAGCTTACATCAACCGACGCCCCGCAAATGGGGGCAGGTTCCGCTTCGCAAACCACCGCCAAAGGCACAAACCTCGGCTCGGGTCCTTGCGGCGCAGGAAGACCCGCCAGGATCTCGGCAGGCACAGCCAGCAGACCCTGACGGGCATGACGGCGCCAGTCGGAAAGCTGGTGCGGGATAAGGCCATGGCGACGGGCGACATCCACAACTCGGGTCCCGGGCTGAAAGCTTTCCGCCACAATCCGCGCCTTCACATGATCAGGCCACCGGCGGTTTCCACGCCGAGGCTCAACAACATCACACCGCCCGATAAACCCATCCCCACCATCCGCCATGCAAGACCTCCATCTGCAACCGATGACCTTTTCGCAGGCGCGTCACCCAACGAAAACGCGCGAAATCAATGGGACGCAGACGCCGCATACCCCGGGCTTAAGGAGAAGCTCCTCGAGCTTGAGGCGCGCGTCGCAACGATCGACGAAGCGCTCGGACGACCTGCCCCACCGCCGGTCCGGCTGAACCCAAATCTTTCGGAACTCTTCCGCCGGAAGGTGACTGAGCTCGCGGTGACTTTGTCAGACCCAACAATCGCGCAGCAAGCACGCGATGTCATTCGGGGCCTGATCGAACGGGTCGCGGTACGCTGGGACGAAGACCAACCGGTCATCATATTGGATGGGGCTCTGACGGCATTGATTGGCTTGACGCAGAACGCAAAAAACCCCGCGCGAGCGGGTTCGGTTGGCATTGAGTTGAGTTCGGTGAAGGTGGTTGCGGGGGCAGGATTTGAACCTGCGGCCTTCAGGTTATGAGCCCATCCGTCCACGATTCCAAAAGCTTA
>JALQYS010000295.1 GCA_023254015.1 Paracoccaceae bacterium | reverse complement strand
GTTTTGCCTCGCCCGTTGCCTTTCGAAGGCTCTTCAAGGCTGAATTCGGCGCATCCCCTAGTGAATGGCGCCGATCAAGCGCCAAAACACTGACCACATCGCCTTAGACGAATTGGATTTACTCCCTAGCGCGTCCGATGTGACTGGCCTCCAGAATTTCGTTCAGCCTGCCAGTCTTGCAGTCGTAGATATATCCGTAGATAGCAATTCTCGCAGGCACCAAGAAGTGGTTGCGAATTCGCTGTACATCTTCTAGGACGCTCGCGCGCGGATCTGCGATGGTCAGCCAGTTCACGAACTTGCCTTCGTCGCTACCGTGGGATGTACCTACGTCTTGCCAGCCCTGCGACGTCAGACTTGCGGTGTCAAGACTGCTGGCCAACAGCGACCGCATGGTGGCATCGGTAAAAGTTTCCATTCCGCAATTGGTGTGATGAATCACAAACCACTCACGCGTTCCCAACAACTTGTAGGAAATCACTAGGGATCGGATGGCATCATCGCTGGCCCGCCCGCCTGCATTACGGATGACGTGGGCGTCGCCTTCGGCCAGGCCGGCATATTTCGCAGGATCGAGACGGGCATCCATGCAGGTCAGGATTGCGAAGGCTCTGGCAGGCGGCATTGGCAAGTCGCCTGCCGCAAAGCCCGCGGCATAAGCTTCATTGGCGCGCTCGACTTCCTTCTTGATTTCTGTCATTTCATATCTCCGAATATTGCTTCAAACCCGCCCTGCAGGGGCTAGGGCGGGCTGTAAGTGACTGTGATCCTTAGAACAACTTCAGGTAGCGGAACTGAACCGTGCCATCGTCTTCGAAGCCGCCTTCTGCACGGAGATCCTTGGACAGCATGATCTGCACTTGATCGGTCGGTGACAGGAAGGTACTGCCAAATAGACGCACTTGATCTTTCCGGGCGTTCATGCCCGTGTAGGTTCCGTCCACCTCAAGCTCACCTCCGAAACTCCCAGAGTATCCGAACGAAATCGCCGTTGCGGGCGAGACCTGTTTGCGGACGTATGCTTGGATTTGTGTTGTGGGGTCGCGTTCTCGTTTGACCCCATCATGCTCGGAGTCGACCTGAAACGCGACGTCGAGCGCACCATCCAGAAACCAGCCCTCTCCGAGCCCTTGAACGATTCCGATTTGAGGGGTCAAAATCCAAGCTCCGCTTCCAACGCTCAACTGCCCGGTTTCATACGCACCTGTGGGGGCCGTCACAAAGAGGGTTAGGCCAAGCGTGGTTCCTGTCGGCTCGGCAGATGCAAGCGGATAGTAAGTCGCGGCCATGGTCAGGTCACCCAGACCGTCGGCAACGCTCTGTGGCGCTCCCGCGACATCTGCCTTGCCGATCGAAACATAGGGCAGGATTGCCTGAAACGAGAACCTGTGCCCTCCGAGCTCGTGATAGGTGACACCCCGAAGAATGCCAGCTGCCGTCGACAAGGATGAGTCCGGAACCGAGCCGGTTCCATCAAGGTTCAATGTGTCTGAGCGCGCGATCTGGCCGTATGTGAGAAACAGATTCTTTCCGTCGCCCAACCACACATAGTCGCCCGGCGAAATGTCGAAAGCCGACGCGGGTGATGCCAAGGGCATTATCAAGCAAAGTGCGACCGTCCGCCGGAACGCCGACGTGTACTTCATGTTTCCCTCCATCTTGATTTCGCCCGATCTTTTCGGGCCCGTCGAAGGCGGCCCGCGTCTGCGGGCCGCTGCATCTTGATCAGGCAGAAAGTTGTGCCCGGATGTCCGCCACATCGAAATGCGCGCGTTTCTCGATGATTTTGCCATCCTTGATCGTCAGAAGGCAGAAGACCGAAATCCGAACATTCTTCCCGTGCGGAGCGGCCCCCATCGTTGCCAGCTTCTGGTTCTTGGCCTCAAAAGTCAGATACACCGCAACCTTGTCGCCCTCTGCGATCATCTGTTCGACGGGAAAGCGAAAGCTCTCGA
>JALQYS010000275.1 GCA_023254015.1 Paracoccaceae bacterium | reverse complement strand
GACATCGAGCCCTTCACCTACTTCAAGGCAACCCTGACCGCCATCGCCAACGGCCACCCTCAGAGCCGCCTCGACGATCTCCTGCCGTGGAACTTCACACAGTCAAGCTGACGCGACCGTGGGACCCAGCGATCGCTTACGCGGGGGCGAATATAGCGGGACATGGCGCAGGATCGCCAGAACCGGTTAATACGTCGTAAAGCAGGCCCGGGCTTGCGGAGCCGAGGGCAGGCCCAAAAGTAAAGGGGCCGTTAATCCGGCCCCCTTAACCCGTTGATTTTAAATGGCGCGAAAAGCGTCCCGGCTCGGGACACCCCGGTTTACACCAGCCGCTCGGCCTCTTTCGCCGCCCGGATGAAATCCGCAAACAGCGGATGCGGGGCGAAGGGTTTGCTCTTCAATTCCGGGTGGAACTGCACGCCGATGAACCAGGGGTGGTCCTTGATCTCGACGATTTCCGGCAGACGCCCGTCGGGGCTCATGCCGGAAAAGATCAGGCCGCATTTCTCCAGCGCTTCGATATACTTCGCGTCCACCTCATAGCGGTGGCGGTGGCGTTCCTCGATCACCGTGCTGCCGTAGACCTGCGCCACCTTCGACCCCGGCTTCAGGTTGGCCGTATAGGCCCCCAGCCGCATTGTGCCGCCCTTGGCGTCATCGGCCTTGCGCCGCACGGTGTGGTTGCCCTGCACCCATTCCTTCAGGTGATAGACGACGGGGGTAAAGCGTTTGGCCTTCGCCTCGTGGTCGAACTCTTCCGATCCTGCGTCGGCAATGCCGGCCAGATTGCGGCTGGCCTCGATCACGGCCATCTGCATGCCAAGGCAGATGCCCAGATAGGGGATCTTCTTTTCGCGGGCAAAGGTGGCGGCCTTGATCTTGCCTTCGGTCCCCCGCTCGCCAAAGCCGCCGGGCACGAGGATGGCGTTGAAATCCTGCAGCCAGGGGGCGGGGTCTTCCCGTTCAAAGATTTCGGCGTCGATCCATTCGGCGCGCACTTTCGTCCGGTTCGCCATGCCGCCGTGGGTCAGCGCCTCGGCGATGGATTTGTAGGCGTCTTCCAGTTGGGTGTATTTGCCGACGATGGCGATGCGCACCTCGCCCTCGGGGTGCTCGATCCGGTCCATCACGTCTTCCCAGCGCGCGAGGTTGGGCTTGGGGGCAGGGGTGATGCCAAAGGCATCCAGCACCGCCTGATCCAGCCCTGCCCGGTGATAGGCGAGCGGCGCCTCGTAGATGGTTTTCAGGTCATAGGCGGGCACAACGGCCTCTTTGCGGACGTTGCAGAAGAGGGCGATTTTCTCCAGTTCCCGCTCGGGGATCGGGTGTTCCGACCGGCAGACCAGCACGTCGGGGGCAAGGCCGATGGACTGCAGTTCCTTGACCGAATGCTGCGTGGGTTTGGTTTTCAACTCGCCACTGGCCGAGAGATACGGCAGCAGCGTCAGGTGCATCAGGATCGACTGGCCGCGCGGGCGTTCATGGATGAACTGGCGGATGGATTCAAAGAAGGGCAGGCCTTCGATGTCTCCCACCGTGCCGCCGATCTCGCAGAGCATGAAATCGACCTCGTCATCGCCAATGCGCAGGAAGTCCTTGATTTCATTGGTGACGTGGGGGATGACCTGAATGGTCTTGCCCAGATAGTCGCCCCGGCGTTCCTTTTCCAGCACGTTGGAATAAATCCTGCCCGAAGAGATGCTGTCGGTCATCCGGGCATGCACCCCGGTGAAACGTTCGTAATGGCCAAGGTCAAGGTCGGTTTCGGCGCCGTCGTCGGTGACGAAGACCTCGCCATGTTCAAAGGGCGACATCGTGCCGGGATCGACGTTCAGGTAGGGGTCCAGTTTCCGCAACCGCACCGTATAGCCGCGGGCCTGCAACAAGGCACCAAGCGCGGCCGAGGCAAGGCCCTTGCCCAGCGAGGACACCACGCCGCCTGTGATGAAGATGTAGCGTGCCATGGTGGTCTCCCGTGTTTGAACTCGCACGATTCGGGGCAGAAGCGGCCCTCGGGAATCGCAGCATCACGGGAGTTGACCTATAGTCCAGCATGACCAAAGGCGCAACCGCACCGCAAGATGCAGTCAGGATTTCCGGCAGGGCCGCAACAGATTGCGGATCAGTTTTCGGCTTTTTGCGGCGTTGCCGGGGCGTCGGCCGGCGCAGGCGGCAGAAGATCGTTTGCTGCAGGCGCCTCGGGGGCGACGGGCTTGGGCGCTTCGATGCCGATCTGGTCGGCGACCGATCCGGTCTTGCCCTCGCCGGCGGCAAGGATGGTCAGCGTGATCGACGTGACGATGAAGGCCGCGGCCAGAACCCAGGTGATCTTGCCAAGCGCCGTCGCAGCCCCCCGGGCCGAGATGGCCCCGCCCCCGCCGCCCATGCCAAGGCCACCACCTTCGGAGCGTTGCAACAGCACGACGCCGATCAGAAGCAGGGCAAGGAGGAGGTGGATGGTGAGAACGACGTTTTCCATGGGGCCTTCGCGAAAGCTGACGCGCCTATCTAGGCGCAAGGGCCGGGTGGCGCAAGGGCTTTGGCGAGGCGCAGCCTTGACAGCGGGTGCCCGTCATGTCCCGATCTGGTGACATCGCAGGTGCAGGTTTCCTTTCGTGCCCATTTCATTGCCCTTCCCGACGTCCTTTCCGAGCGAACTCGATGGGGCGGGGCGGCCCCAGCATTTTTATCTGGAGCCCCTGAACGATGGCCGGATGCTGGGGCCGGATGCTGGCTGTCTGGTATTCGGGAGGGCCGGAGCTGGGGGCACACCCGATGGTCTATGGCCGTCTGATCGGGGCCGACGGTCTGCCCGAAGGACCAGCCTTCGCCGTCGCCGAACATGTCGAAGGGTATCACGTCCGCCCCCTGGTCTCGGCCCTTTCGGATGGTGGAATTCCCATCGGCTGGAACAGGTTTGCCCAGTTCCCTATCGATGAGGCGCTTGGCTCTCCCTATGTCACGGCGATGGTGCGCAAGTTCGACGTCAACGGCCCGCCCGTCGCGGGCGAGGCGGCCGGACCCGTTCATCCCACGACGGGCCAGCCCATCGGCGGTGTCTTTGCCCTGGCCGATGGCGGCCATGCGGTTGGCATTTATCGTGGTCACCAGTATCTGGCGCGGTTCTTCGATGCCGCAGGCCAGGCGGTTTCGGGCGAATTCGCTCTGCAGGCCCACCTTCTTGCATGAAAAGACCGTGAAAGGGCTGCCCGGGATGCAGGTCACCGCGCTGGCCTCGGGCGGGTTCGTGGTGAACTGGGGACAGGGCGGCGAGGTGAACTGGGAAAAGGTTCAGGGCGGCCTGCAGTTCTTTGATGAAACCCTGCAACCCCGCAGCCCGCGATTCTTTCCGGAAGCAGCGGGCATGAACGACGGGTATGCCCTCCGCGCGCTTGAACTGCCTGACGGGACGGTCGCGGCCTTTTCCGTTCATCAGGATCTGCTGGACGGGCGCGTGGTGTTCCATCTGTCGATCCATGATTCGTCGGGCAACCTCGTGACCCCTGCCGTCGCCTTGCCGGAAGACTTCAGCCGCTATGCCTGGCAGGATGAGAGCATTGTGGCTCTGCCCGATGGCAACCTCTTGTTGCTTCATGCCGAAAACGGCGCTCTGCTTGGGCAGGTCATGTCGCTGGACGGCCAGTTGGATGAGCACCAGCTCTCTTTCGGCCGGATTGATCGCCCGCAGGCCTTGTCCATCAGCACGACGGGCGTGCTGCACTATCTGACAAAGACTTTGATCTGGGGCCGCTGGACGGGCTTGGGGCGATTCATCTTGCCCGCTTCGAGCTTCTCGGCGATGCCGCCACCTCGGGCCCTTTCACGCCGGGCGACGACATCCGTCGTCTGGAAGCCGGGGGGCGCTTCCTGACCGGCGCGGGGGATGACCGGGTTGTGGCAAGCGACTTTGCCACGACGCTGCAGGGGGGGCTTGGGGATGATCTTCTTTTGGGCGGCGCCGGTCGCGACGTCCTGCAGGGCGGGGCGGGAAACGACACGCTGCAAAGCCAGTTTGACGTGTCCTTCTATGGAAAGACCACCAACCAGCTTTATGGCGGGGACGGCGACGATCTCTTGCTGGTCAATGGCTCACAGACGCAGACCGTAACCGAGCGCCTTTTTGGCGGGGCCGGAAACGACACGATCCACGATCCGACCGCCTACACGGTGTTGGGCAACCGTGACAGCTTTGGCGGGGCCGGCAATGATGTCATTCGTGCGGCCGGCAACAAATACGGCGGCAGCGGCGATGATACGCTCTCTGGCCTGGGGCAGATGATCGATGGTGGCGATGGCGTGGATGTCGTGCTGATGGTCTATGAGGACTATGACAGCGACACCGGCTGGCCCATGGGGCCGCCTCTGATCTTTGACCTGCAAAGCGATGTGCTGGGCGACAGCAACCGGGTGATCCTGAAAAGCATCGAGGTCGTGCGGATCATCGGCACGATCTCGGGGCAGATGGCGGGGGATGCGGCCGACAACGTGTTTCTGTCCGACATTGACATGGACACCCTCTCGGGGCGCGATGGAAACGACTTTCTGTCCAGCCGCGGGGACAATGACGTTCTTTATGGCGGGGCGGGGGCCGACAGTCTCTATGGGGGCGCCGGCAATGACATGCTTGAGGGCGGCGCCGGGGCTGACTGGATCGATGGGGGCGCAGGGTTTGACACCTTGGTCATCGTCGGTGCCGCTGAGGGGAGGGTCGATCCTGGCCAGTCCGAAGGGCAGGGCGGGGTGGCTGGCGATGACCGGATTTTCGGCAAGGGGGGCGGGCCT
>JALQYS010000214.1 GCA_023254015.1 Paracoccaceae bacterium | reverse complement strand
AGGGCGGCAAGCGCGTGGCCTATGGCGCACGGGCGATTTCCGAGGGTGGCTGGCAGTCGATCCCGAAGATGGTCGCTCCGGGCGTGGCGTTGCTGGGCTGTTCGGCCGGTCTGGTGAACGTGCCGCGGATCAAGGGCAACCACAACGCCATGCTGTCGGGCATCGCGGCGGCAGAGGCCGCAGCAGCGGCAATCGCTGCAGGTCGCGCCAGCGATGAGCTGACCACTTACGAAACCGCGGTCCGCAGCGGCCCGATCGGCAAGGATCTGAAGAAGGTCCGCAATGTCAAACCGCTGTGGTCGAAGTTTGGCCTGATCGCCAGCCTGACGCTGGGTGGGGCCGATATGTGGGCCAACACCTTTGGCCTGACCATTCTGGGCACCCTGCGCCACGGCAAGAACGACGCCAAGGCGACCGGCAAGGCCAAGGATTTCGCGCCGATCGACTATCCCAAACCCGATGGCGTCTTGTCCTTTGACCGGCTGACGAACGTGGCGTTCAGCTTTACGAACCACGATGAAAACCAGCCCGCGCATCTGAAGCTGAAAGACCCGTCGATTCCGATCGCGGTCAACCTGCCCGACTATGCCGAACCCGCGCAGCGCTATTGCCCGGCCGGCGTTTACGAGGTGATCGCCGAAGAGGGCAAGGAGCCCCGCTTCCAGATCAACTTCCAGAACTGCGTGCATTGCAAGACCTGCGACATCAAGGACCCGTCGCAGAACATCACCTGGACAACGCCCATGGGCGGCGGCGGGCCGAACTACCCGAATATGTGATCGGGATTAGAGGTAAATTTCATGCGGGCCGGGGCAACACAGCTCTGGCCCGCATTGCCTTTGTCCGGCGGTCTGACTAGCTATTTCCAAGTGCAAGGAGGAGCCCGTCATGCCATCGCCCCAGCCCGCGGCCCGTCGTCGTTTCCTGACCCCGGCGCTGCTTGGTCTGTCTCTGGTCCTGGGGCTGCCGCTGGCGGCGCAAGAGGCCGCCGCTCCGCCCCCGTTTGACGGGGACGCAGGCGCCTTTCTTGCGGCCCGAAGCGCCGCAAGCCATGCCGATTACGCCGCCGCTGCCGATTGGTATGCCCGCGCGCTGTTGAGCGATCCGAAGAACCCGGGCCTTCTGGATGGCGCGGTGATGGCCAATGTCGGCCTTGGCGAATTCGGCCCTGCCGCGAACATGGCCCGCGCGCTGAACGATCTGGGCATGAAAAGCCAGGTCGCCTATCTGGCACTTCTGGTGACCGCGATCAATGAAGAGGATTATCAGGGCATCATCGACCGCAGCGTCGACGGGGTTGAGAAGGGCGCGCTTCTGGACACGCTGACAACGGCTTGGGCGCAACTGGGTCTGGGGCGGATGTCGGATGCGACGGCCACCTTCGACCGGCTGACCCGCAGCCCGGAAATGGCAGCCTTTGGCCTCTATCACAAGGCGCTGGCGCTGGCCTCTGCCGGAGATTTCGAGGGCGCCGATGCCATCCTTTCCAGTAAGGAGGCCGCCACGTTGCGGCAGATGCGCCGCGGCATTCTGACCCATGCCCGCATCCTGTCGCAACTGGAACGCAACGCCGATGCGTTGAAACTGCTGGATGACGCCTTTGTCGGAGAGCCCGACCCCGAACTGGCGCAACTTCGCCATCGGCTGCAGGCGGGCGAGCCCTTGCCCTTCGATCTGGTCCGCACCGCCAAGGATGGCATGGCCGAGGTGTTCTATACGCTGGCCATGGCGCTGGGGCAGGAGGGCGACCCCACCTACACGCTGATCTATGCCCGCGGTGCCGAGGCCTTGCGTCCGGGGCAGGCTGATACGGCGCTTCTGGTGGCGGGGCTTCTGGAACAGCAGGGCCAGAACGATCTGGCGATCGAGGTTTACGCCACCATCCCTTCCGACAGTCCGTCGTTCCATGTGGCCGAAATCGGCCGCGCCGATGCCACCTATGCGGCCGGGCGCAAGGAGGCCGCCCTTGAGATTCTGCAGGGTCTGGCGCGGGCGCGTCCCGACTTGCAGGTCGCCCATGTGGCCCTGGCCGACGCCTATCGCCGCGACGAACGCTTTGCCGAGGCGCGGGCGGCCTACGACACCGCTATCTCGCTTGTAAAGAACGCGCAGCCCGGCGATTGGCCGCTCTATTTCAGCCGCGGCATCTGTGCCGAAAGGCTGGGCGATTTCGAGGCCGCCGTGGCTGACATGCGCAAGGCGCTGGAGCTGAACCCGGACCACCCGCAGGTGCTGAACTATCTGGGCTACAGCTATGTCGATCGGGGCGAGAATCTGGAAGAGGCGCTGGCGATGATCGAACGCGCCGTCGCCAAGGAACCGGGTTCGGGCTATATCATCGACAGTCTGGCCTGGGCCTATTTCCGCCTTGGCCGCTATGCCGAAGCGGTGGAGCCGATGGAGCGGGCCTCGCTGCTGGAGCCAGTGGATCCGATCGTCACGGACCATCTGGGCGATGTCTATTGGGCCGTGGGCCGCACCCGCGAGGCCGAGTTCCAGTGGCATCGCGCCCTGTCCTATGGCCCTGAAGAAAAGGACGCCGTCCGCATCCGCGCCAAGCTGGAAAAGGGGCTGGATGCCGTT
Source organism: Paracoccaceae bacterium (assembly GCA_023254015.1). Lineage (GTDB taxonomy): Bacteria > Pseudomonadota > Alphaproteobacteria > Rhodobacterales > Rhodobacteraceae > Tabrizicola_A. Next base: position 5,357 of record JALQYS010000214.1, on the reverse strand, counting down.
CTGGCCGAAGAAGGCGCCAAGCCGATCACCCCGGTCGAGGCCAAGGTCGCCCCGTGAGCGGTGCCGTTTGCGAACGGGCGCGGGCAAAGGTCAATCTTTGCCTGCATGTCACCGGCCAAAGGGCTGATGGCTATCACCTCTTGGACAGTCTGGTGGTCTTTGCCGAGACGGGTGATCTGGTCAGCTGCGCCCCGGCCAGTGCCATGACCCTGTCGCTGACCGGCCCCGAGGCCGAGGGCCTTGGCGCGGGCGAGGACAATCTTGTGCTTCGCGCCGCGCGGTCCTTCGCGGCAGGGCAGGGGGCGGCGATCACGCTCGACAAAAGGTTGCCGGTGGCCTCGGGCATCGGCGGCGGGTCGGCCGATGCGGCGGCCACGCTCAAGGCGCTGGCGCGGCTTTGGGGCATGCCTGTGCCGGACGCCGCGGCAGTGCTGGCCCTGGGCGCCGACGTTCCGGTCTGCCTTGCCGGTCATCCCGCCCGGATGCAGGGGGTGGGCGAGGTCGTATCGCGCTTACCCCATCCATTGCCGCCTGCCCATCTGGTGCTGGTCAATCCGCGGGTGCATGTCTCAACCCCGACCGTCTTTCGCGGCTTGACGCGCAAGGACAACGCCCCGCTGCCGCCCGATCTGCCGAACTTGCCGGATGTGCCGGCCCTGGCAGACTGGTTGGGCGTCCAGCGCAATGATCTCGAAGCGCCGGCCATTGCGGCATTGCCGGTGATCGCAACCGTCAAGGCCGCGCTTGCGGCGCAGGCAGGCTGCCATCTGGCGCGGATGTCGGGATCGGGGGCAACCTGCTTTGGCCTCTTCTCCGAGGCCGCCGCCGCCGAGTCGGCCGCGCGGGCGCTGGCGCGGGCTCAGCCCGGTTGGTGGGTTCAGGCCTCCCCCCTCGCCAGATAGCCGCCGAAGAGCGCCCGAAGGGCGACGATGAGGCGCGCCTCAGGCCAGACGCGCCACCACATAGGACGACAGATCGTCCAGCACCTGCCGCAGCGGATGGTCTGGCAGGCTGCGCAACGCGGCGCGGGCGCGGTCGGCCCAGGCGAGCGCATCGGCGCGGGCTGCCTCCAGCGCCCCGTGGCGGGCCATGATCGCCAAGGCGTGCTCCAGATCGCCGTCGCGCTGGTCGCCCTTCTCGATCACCCGCACCCAGAAGGCGCGCTCTTCCGCGTCGGCCTTGGCCACCGCCTTGATGAGCGGCAAGGTCAGCTTGCGCTCGCGGAAATCGTCCCCCACGTTCTTGCCCGTCACCGTAGCGGTGCCGCCATAATCCAGAAGGTCATCGGCAATCTGAAAGGCGATCCCCAGCGCATCACCATAATCGAACAGCGCGCGCACCTGATCTTCGGGGGCGCCCGCAATCACACCGCCCACCTCGGTCGCTGCCGAGAACAGCGCCGCCGTCTTGCCGCGCACCACTTTCAGATAGATCTCTTCCGTCGTCGCCAGATCCTGCGCGGCGGTCAGTTGTAAGACCTCGCCCTCGGCAATCGTGGCGCTGGCATTGGCCAGAATGGCCAGAACCCGGATCTGGCCCGGTTCGGTCATCAACTGGAAGGACCGGGCAAAGAGATAGTCGCCCACCAGAACGGATGACTTGTTGTCCCAAAGCAGGTTCGCCGTTGGCCGTCCGCGCCGCTGGGCGCTTTCGTCCACCACGTCATCATGCAAGAGGGTGGCGGTATGGATGAACTCGACCGCCGCCGCCAGATGCACGTGATAAGGCCCGCCATAGCCGCACAGCCGCGCGGCCGCCAGCGTCAGCATCGGGCGCAGGCGCTTGCCGCCCGCCTCGATCAGATGGGCAGTGACCTGCGGGATGCGCGGGGCATGCTCGCTTGCCATCCGCTCGCGGATCAACAGGTTGACCGCTTCCATGTCCGCCGACAGAATCTCTGCCAGCCGGTCATGCGGTTTGTTCGCGTGATCCAAAGCCATCCCCATACGTCTCGACATTCCGTTCCGCGCCCGCGAAACTGCGCCCCATGAAGCTTTTGCTGCAAACCACAGATCCGACCGTGATCGCCTTCGCCCAAGCCCTTCTTGAGGGCGAGGATATAGACAGCTTTGTGCTGGACGTCCACATGAGCGTGTTCGAAGGCGGCTTGGGCATTCTGCCGCGCCGCCTGATGGTGGCCGACCGTGACTGGTTTCGCGCCCGCATCGTGATCCGCGACAACGGAATTGACGAGGGCTATGATGCAAGGCCCTGAATTTGCAGAGGAAGAGCTTTCGCGGGATGCCTTTCTTTGCGGGCGTCTGCATCTGTGGCAGCCGAAAAAGGGCTATCGCGCCGCGACGGATCCGGTGCTTTTGGCGGCGGCCTGTCCGGCCTTGCCGGGGCAGTCGGTGCTAGACATGGGCTGCGGGGCGGGGGCGGCTGCGCTGTGTCTGGCTGCGCGGGTTCCCGGCGTGATCCTGACCGGGCTTGAGGTGCAGTCGGCCTATGCCGCGCTGGCCCGCCGGAATGCGGCGGATAACGGCATCGCGCTGCAGGTTGAAACGGGCGATCTGGCGCAGATGCCTAAGGCGCTGCGCCGCGATTTCGACCATGTCATCGCCAACCCGCCCTATTACCCGGCCGGAGGCACGCCTTCGCCCGTGGCGGCCCGCGCGCGTGCCTTGCAAGTCGACACGCCCCTTGCCGAATGGGTGCAGGCGGCCGCGCGCCGTCTGGCCCCCGGTGGCTGGCTGACGCTGATCTGCGGGGTCGATGGCCTGCCCGAGGTTCTGGCGGCGATGGGTGCGAAACTCGGCTCGGCCTCGGTCCTGCCGCTGCAGCCGCGCGAGGGTCGGGCGGCGCTGCGCATCCTTCTGCGGGCGCGCAAGGGCGGCAAGGGGGCCTTCCGTCTGCTGGCGCCGCTGGTGCTGCATCAGGGGGCCGCGCATGACGGCGATCGAGAAAGCTATACGCCGCGCGCCAATGCCGTGCTGCGGGGCGGCGAAGGGCTGTCGGCCGAGTTCGCCTGAGCGATCAATCCGATTTGACCGAATGTCGCGGCAGATTTCTGTGAAGACTTGATGACAGCGGGGGGGATTCGTGGTGCACTGAGGGTGTTGAAGCCATCCACAGGAGGATTTCCATGACCGTCGCTTCGCATATCGCCGAACTGAAGAAGAAGCACGAACACCTTTCCGAGATGGTGGAAAAGGCGCAGCGCGCGCCGGGTTCGGATGACCTGCAGATTCACGAATGGAAAAAGCAGAAGCTGAAGATCAAGGAAGAGATCGAGCGTCTGTCGCAACAGGCCTGAGGCTGTCAGCGCGGGCGGGCGCGCAGGCTGGCCCGGGCGGCCAGCACCGCGCCCGCAGTAATCAGCAGCGCGGCCAACAGAAGAACCGGCCTTGCCTCGGCCCTGCCAGCGGCAATCAGCGCCAAGGTCGACAGCAAGGGCGCAGCATAGGAGGCGACACCCAAAAGCTGGATGTCGCCTTTCTTCATGCCGATGTCCCAGGTGAAAAACGCCGCCCCCACCGGCCCAAGGCCCAGACCGATCACAGAAAGCCAGCCCCAGCCACCTTGTGGCCATAGCGTCTCTTCCCAGATCAGATGCGCCGGAACTGACAGCGCGGCAGTCATAAGGCAATAGACCACCACCGATTCCGTCGGCACATCCCCCAGCCTCCGCGACAGCACCGAATAGCCGGCCCAGGCGATGGCACAAAGAAAGGCAAGCGCCAGCCCGGCAACCGGCACGCTGCCCGCAGCGCTGTCGCGCCCCAGAACGATCAGCGCCGCCCCGGCAAAAGCCACCAGTGCCCCAACCACATGCAGCGCCCGCAGCCTCTCGCCGGGCAGAAGACCCGAGAACAGCACGATGAACAGCGGCCAGAGATAGGCGATCAGGCCGGTTTCGGCGTGGGGGGCGATGCGGAAGGCAGTGAAGTAAAGCGCGTGGTAGCCGAACAGGCCGATGGTGCCAAAGGCATAGACTTTCCACGAGACCCGGCCGAGCACCGAAAACCCCGCGCCAAGGCCGATCCAGACCAGCCCGATCGCCCCGCCGATGCCAAAGCACAACGCATTGAGAAGAAAGGGAGGAACCGGGGCCGAGCCGATGGTCATCAGCGCCAGAAGCGCCCACATCAGAATGGCGGTAAAGCCGATGGTCGTCGCCTTTTGCCGTGTCATGTCTTGCCCTATCCCCGACTGTCGTCAATCGCTAGCGGTGCAGCGGCGCAGGTTCAACCCCGCTTTGCCAACAGGTCCTGGCCAGCGGGCAGGCAAAAGCCCGGCGCAAGGCCGGGCTTTCGGTAGGATGGGCAATATTGCCCATCCTACGTGTCAGACAAAGAATTGCCCGCCATTGGCCGAGATGGTCGATCCGGTGATGAACCCGGCATCATCCGCGGCAAGGAACACCACGCAACGCGCGATTTCTTCCGGCTCGCCCAGACGGCCCACAGGGATCAGCGGGATGATGCGTTCGTTCAGCACCTTCTCATCGATCGCGCGGACCATCTCCGTGCCGATATAGCCCGGGCAGATCGCGTTCACGGTGATGCCCGCGCGTGCGCCTTCCTGGGCCAGCGCTTTGGTGAAACCCAGATCGCCCGACTTGGCGGCGGAATAGTTCGCCTGCCCCGCTTGGCCCTTCTGTCCGTTGATCGACGAGATGTTGATGATGCGGCCGAACTTGCGGTCGCGCATCCCCGACCACAGCGGATGGGTCATGTTGAACAGACCGGTGAGGTTGGTGTCGATCACCTCTTTCCACTGGCCGGGGGTCATCTTGTGGAACATGGCGTCACGGGTGATGCCTGCGTTGTTCACCAGCACGTCCACCGGGCCAACCTCGGCCTCGACCTTGGCGATGCCGTCCTTGCAGGCCTCATAGTCGGCAACCGACCATTTGTAGGTGGGAATCCCGGTTTCCCTGGTAAAGGCGGCGGCGGCCTCATCGTTGCCCGCATAGTTGGCGGCCACCTTGTAGCCTGCCGCCTTCAAAGCCACCGAAATTGCAGCCCCAATGCCGCGCGACCCGCCGGTGACCAGTGCAACTCTTGCCATTCAATCCTCCTTCCAAGAGATGTCCTTGAAATCCTGTTATCGAAATAGGAGCAGGCACGCAACTTTATTGCGCGCCTGTTTTTCGGTTGCAGCGATTTTTTCGCAGTTGCGGCGCGGATCAGCGTTCCAGAGTCAGCGCCACGCCCATGCCGCCGCCGATGCACAGCGTCGCAAGGCCCTTCTTGGCGTCACGGCGACCCATTTCATCCAACAATGGATCTGGGGCCTGAGCAGCCAATGCTTGGGTCAAAACATAGGGCGCACGAAGGTTCGACTCCATGTGCCGATCCCATCCTGTTCGCGTCGCGGTATGGATATTGTCGTACTCAAAAATCGACGCATTG
>JALQYS010000125.1 GCA_023254015.1 Paracoccaceae bacterium | reverse complement strand
CGTTGTCATCGGGTTCGGGCATCTGGCCCGCGCGCATGTTGACCTGCAACGAGGGGATGATGAGCCGCGGCATCGCCAGTGTGGCATCGCGCGCCTGGCGCATCTTGACGAAATCCTCGCGGCTTTTGCCGGCGCCGACATGTTTGTTCAGCGCCTTCTGGTCGCCCACCGTGGTTTCCCAAGCATAGGTGTCCCGGCCCTCGGCCTTGTAGTCATGGCCGACGAAGATGCGCGTGGCATCGGGCAGGGCGAGGATCTTCTGGATCGATTCCCACAGGGTTTCGGCCGACCCGCCCGGGAAATCGCAGCGCGCGGTGCCAAAATCGGGCATGAACAGCGTGTCACCCACAAAGGCCGCATCGCCGATGACATAGGTCAGGCAGGCGGGCGTGTGGCCCGGCGTGTGCAGCACCTCGCCGCGCATCTGGCCGATCATGAACACATCGCCTTCGCGGAACAGCCGGTCGAACTGGCTGCCGTCACGCTGGAACCGGGTGCCCTCGTTGAAGATCTTGCCGAAGGTGTTCTGCACCACGGTGATCCGCTCGCCAATGCCGATCTGGCCGCCCAGAGCCTCCTGGATATAGGGCGCGGCCGAGAGGTGGTCGGCATGGACATGGGTTTCCAGAACCCATTCCAGTTTCAGGTCATTCTTGCGGATGAAGTCGATCACCGCATCGGCCGACCGGGTATCGGTGCGCCCCGAGGCATAGTCGAAATCCAGAACCGAATCGATCACCGCGCAGGACCGGCCTTCGGGTTCCTGCACGACATAGGTGATGGTATTGGTCGCTTCGTCAAAGAAGGCGTGCACCTTGGGGGTCATGTCAGGCTCCATCTTTTGCCGGTCCTTCAGGAAATCTAGGGCGGAATCCGTCATATTTCAAGTATTGAATGTGTTCTGCGCGCGGGCGTTGATTTGCATCAAGGCGGAAAAGCTGCAAGCTGCAATAGCATATTGTGGATTGAAGGAGCACCGTTATGACTGATCTGGCCCAGCACAAAGCCCAGCTTGAAACCCGTCTTGCCGATCTGAAGGCCCGTCTGAAAGACATCGATGCCGAGCTTGACAGCCACAAGGATCCCGACTGGGAGGATCTGGCGACCGAGCGCGAAGGCGATGAGGTGCTGGAGGATCTGGGGCAGGCCGGCGAGCTGGAGATCCGGCAGATTGAGGCCGCCCTTGGCCGGATGGCGGCGGGTGAATACGGGTTTTGCACCAAGTGCGGCTCTGACATCGGCGAAGAGCGGTTGAACCTTTTGCCGCATACCCCGTTCTGCCGCCACTGCGCGGCCTGACCGGACCCCAAGGAGGAAGATGCCATGGACAAGCCCGAGACTGCCCCCCAGACTGCAGCCGAGACGATGATCGAAAAGATGACCGACCTTGCGGGCGAGCTGGCAGAGGTTGCTGCCGCGGGGCAGGCCGTCGGTCTGCAGATACTCGCGGCCGAGATGGAGGCGCTTGGTCAGGTCATTCCCGGCCTTGCCGGGGCAGAGCCCGTCCACCCGGCCACGGATGCCGAGATCGAGGCCAATTTCGACAATATGCCCGTCTGAAGTCCTGCCCGCCTGAATTCCGGTCCGGGTTTCGGTCTCAGGGCCGGGCCTGCGCGCCGCGAGCCTTGCCCGTTGCCTTTGGCGCAAGGGGCCTTTCTAATGCCGGGGCAGCAGGGGCGCAAAGATCCGGCGGACCCCCGGGGTGTTGATGGGGCAGGGTATGACGGTTGAAACGGCGACGGGTGAAACAGCGACGGGCGGTTTGGTGAGACGTCAGGCGCAGGGGCCGGTTGTGGTCCTTGGCCTTGCCCGGCCGCCGGTCAATGCCTTGAACGCCGCGCTTTTGGGGGAATTGGCCCAGTCGCTGCGTGCGGCCGCCGCCGATGACACCATCCGCGCGGTTGTTCTTTCCGCCGAGGGCAATCAGTTTTCGGTCGGCTCCGATGTGTCGGAACTGGGCCGGGTGCGGGGGGGCGCGCTTTTTCCGGTCACGCAACTGATCGAGGGGCTGGCCAAGCCTGTCGTTGCGGCGTTGCAGGGCCCGGTTCTGGGCGGCGCGCTGGAGCTGGCGCTGGCCTGTCACGCCCGCGTCGCCCATGAGGGCGCGCGGCTGGGTCTGCCCGAGATTGCCCTTGGCCTCCTGCCGGTCGCGGGCGGCACGCAGCGCCTGCCCCGGCTGGTCGGGGCGCCGATCGCGCTGAAGCTCTTGCTGGAGGGGCAGACGCTTTCGGCGGTCGAGGCGCTGGCCATGGGCCTTGTGGACGAGGTGGTGGACAGTCCTGCGCTGCCGCGTGCGCTGGCCTTGGCCGAGGCTATGGTCGCCCGTCCGCTGCGCCCCGCGTCCGACCGGCGCGAGGGGATGCGTGACGGTCTGGCCTATCAATCCGCCATCGCCGAGGCGCGCCGCCGGATCGAGGGGTGGCGTCTGCCGGCCCCTGCGGCGGTGGTCGATTGTGTCGAGGCGGCGCTCTTGCTGCCTTTCGACATGGGGCTGGCCTTTGAACAGGCCCGGGCCGAGGAACTGGCGACGGGCCCCGAGGCCGCCGGTCTGCGCCATGCCTTTCTGGCCGAACGGCGCGCGGTGGCCCTGGCCCCGGACCTTGCCTTGGCCCCGCAGCCAAGGCTGGCCAGTCTGGCCGTGCTGGGAACCGGGGGGATGGCGCCCGAGGTCGTGCGCATGGCGCTGGCGGCGGGCCTGAAGGTGGCGCTGGTCGGGTCAGAGCGGGCGGCCCTGACCGAGGCGCTGCAGAAGATCGCCGCGCGGCAAGAGGCCATGGTGGCCGCGGGCCGGCTGTCGCCCGCCGCACGGGATGCCGATTGGGCGCGGCTTGCAGCACAGCTTGGCTCTGACCCGCTGGGGCCGGTCGATCTGGTATTGCAGGCCCCCGATGGCCCGGCTTTGGCGCAGATGCCGGGGCCGGTTGTCGGCCTTGGCGGCAAGGGGCCGGTGGTGCTGCACGCCCCGCCGGTCGAGGGCGGTCTGGCGCAGCTGGCCGTGGCACCGGCCGCGCCGCTGCCCCTTGTGGGGCTGGCCTTGGCCTTGGGGCGGCAGCTGGGATGGCGGGTCGTGGTGCAGGGGCCGGGTGCGGCACTGGACCAGCGGTTGCGTCTGGTGCTGTCGCGGGCGATTGCGGCGCTCGAATCGCAGGGCCATGACCGGCAGAAGATCGCGGCGGTTCTGGCGTCGTTCGGGCTGGGGGCGGGGGCACGGATGCGCCTGCCCGAACCGCCTGCGGGCGCGGCAGAGGTTCTGGCCTTCTGCCTTGCCGCCCTGATGAACGAAGGCGCCCGCATGGTCGGTGAGGGCGTCGCTCGGCGGCCGTCGGATGTCGATGCGGCCGCCCTGTTGTCGGGGCTGTTTCCGCGCTGGGAGGGCGGGCCGATGTATCGGGCCGATCAGGCCGGGTTGATGGCCCTGCGCGCCGATCTGCGCGCGCGCGCCGCGACGCATCCGCAGCTTTTCACCCCGGCGCCGGTGATCGATCAGCTGATCGCCGAGGGCAGGCTTTTTGCCGATCTGAACCGGGCCTGAGGCTCAGGCCAGCATCACGCCAAAAACCACACACATCAGCCCGATGCCGGAAACGCCCAAAGCCGCCATGTTCAGCACGACCACCCGCTGCAGCGCGGCGCGCATCTGATCATCGGGCAGGCCGGCCTTCTTGGCCCGCATCGCCAGAATGA
>JALQYS010000070.1 GCA_023254015.1 Paracoccaceae bacterium | reverse complement strand
AGTCCAGACCCGCCGAAATCGAGAAGCCTTCAAGAATCTGCCCGTCCGGGTCTTGCAGCAGATAGGTCCGGTTACCGTGCAGCACGCCGGGACGGCCGCCGGTCAGCGAAGCGCAGTGCTGCATCCGGTCATCCACGCCCTTGCCGCCGGCCTCGACGCCGATGATGTTCACCGAAGGGTCGTTGAGGAAGGGATAGAACAGGCCCATCGCGTTCGACCCGCCGCCAATCGCGGCAACGATGGTGTCGGGCAGGCGGCCCTTGCCCTCTTGCTCTTCCAACTGCCAGCGCACTTCCTTGCCGATGATCGACTGGAAATCGCGCACCATGGCCGGATAAGGGTGCGGACCCGCCACGGTGCCGATGCAATAGAAGGTGTCGCGCACATTGGTCACCCAATCGCGCAAGGCGTCATTCATGGCATCCTTCAGCGTGCCGCGACCCGAGGTCACCGGAACCACCTCGGCCCCCAAAAGCTTCATCCGGAACACGTTCGGCGCCTGCCGTTCAACATCATGGGCGCCCATGTAGACGATGCACTTCAACCCGAACTTGGCGCAGACGGTGGCGGTGGCCACCCCATGCTGGCCTGCGCCGGTTTCGGCGATGATCCGCGTCTTGCCCATGCGGCGGGCCAGAATGATCTGACCCAGCACATTGTTCACCTTGTGCGCACCGGTGTGGTTCAGCTCGTCGCGCTTCATGTAAACCTTGGCCCCGCCCAGATGTTCCGTCAGGCGCGGCGCGAAATACAAAGGCGAGGGGCGGCCGATGTAATGTTTCCACAGATCATCCATCTCGGCCCAGAAGGTCGGATCGGTCTTGGCGTGGTTGTAGCGCTCTTCCAGATCCAGGATCAGCGGCATCAGGGTTTCCGACACGAAGCGCCCGCCGAAAATGCCGAAGCGGCCCTGCTCATCCGGGCCTTCCATGAAGCTGTTCAATCCGTCCTCGGCCATGGCATCTCTCCCCTGTGACTTCTGCCCGATGTAGCGCCCTTGCGTGGCGGGGGAAAGGGGGCAGCGCGTCCTCTGAAATTCCCGGCGCCCCCCGCGCCGCGGATCCTTGCGCGCGCCACCGATCATGCTGCCGCCGTGCGCATTTGCCCTTCGCAAAATACTCCCGCCGGAGGCACAAACCAAGCCGGTTGGCCGCAGGCCAGAGGCGAGAAAAAAACCTGCGGCGCAAGCCGCGCCTTCAGATCACGCCGGTTACAGCCAGACACCGCGGTTGGTGCCGACGGCCTCGGCGACCGAAGAATAACCGTCACGCTGCAAAAGCGCCTCCAGCCCGCGCGCGATTTCGGGCACCAGCGACAGCCCGCCATAGACCAGCGCGGTATAAAGCTGCACGGCACTCGCCCCGGCGCGGATCTTCGCATAGGCCTCGTCGGCGCCGGAAATGCCACCGACGCCGATCAGCGGCAGGCGGCCTTCGGTCAATCTGGACAGCTGCGCCAGCACCCTCGTGGACTTTTCGAACAAAGGCGCGCCGGAAAGCCCGCCGGTTTCGCCGCGATGTGCAGATTTCAAACCTTCGCGCGACAGCGTGGTATTCGTCGCAATCACCGCGTCCACCCCCGATGCCAGCGCCACCTCGGCCAGCTGCTCCAGCTCTTCGGAATTCAGATCGGGGGCAATCTTCAGGAAGACCGGGATGCGGCGCGACAGCCCGGCGCGGGTGTCCATCACGCCTGCCAAGAGTGCCGAGAGCGCCGCCGCACCCTGCAGGTCGCGCAGTTTCTCGGTGTTTGGCGACGACACGTTCACCGTGGCGAAATCGACATGCGGGCCGCAGGTGGCCAGCACCCGGGCAAAGTCGGCCGCGCGGTCGGTGCTGGTCTTGTTGGCGCCAAGGTTCAGCCCCACCGGAACCGCCCCGCGCGGGTGCGCGGCAAGGCGGGCCGCAATCGCCTCAGCCCCTTCGTTGTTGAAGCCAAAGCGGTTGATCGCGGCGCGGTCCTCGGTCAGCCGGAACAGGCGCGGGCGCGGGTTGCCCGGCTGCGGCAGCGGCGTGGCCGCCCCCACCTCGACAAAGCCGAAGCCCGCACGCACCAGCGCCGAAATGGCCGTGGCATTCTTGTCATAACCCGCCGCCAGCCCGACCGGGTTGGGCAGCGACAATCCGGCAATCGAGGTCGCCAGCCGTGACGAGGTCACAGGCCCCGGCAACGGCAGCAGATGCGACCGCAAGGCCAGCAGGGACAGGCCATGGGCCCGTTCGGGGTCAACCCGGTGCAGAAGGGCAAGGCCCAGTTTTTCGGTCGGGGTCAAATCACGCCCTCGGGAAAGATATGTCCGGCCGCGCCGAGGGGCAGGGACTTGTCCCAGACCACTTCTGACAGCAGGAGTTTGCGGTAAAGATGCGGAAACAGCGCCCCCCCGCGCGAGGGCTCCCATTTCAGCGCCGGCCCCAGTCGGCCCGCGTCAAAAGCCACCAGCACCAGATCGCTTTCGGTCGAAAACCATTTGGCGGCGGTTTCGGCCACCTGGGCAGAGGTCGAGAAATGGATGAAGCCATCGGCCAGATCAACCGGCGCGCCAAGGGTCTCACCCGCGGCACGGAAGGCATCCCATTCGGGGCGGCGAAGGATCTTGTAGACGAGCATGCGCGGTTCATGCCGAAAGCCGCCCTTGCGGTCAAGCGTGGGCTGTCATCCGCCTGTGATGGGCAACCCCTTATCAACGGATCAAATCCGGCTTTGACAGACTCGGGCGCGGGGCCACAATCTGACGGAATTGTAATATTCACAACCTGCGGGAGTTTGGTCATGTCCATGTCCTTCAAAGCGCTGATCCTTGGGGCCTCCTGCCTTGCCGCACTGCCGGCCCGGGCCGAGACGGTGAAGCTGACGCTTCTGGGCGTGGGCGATGTCTACAACTATGCCGAGGAGGACGGCCGCGGCGGCTTTCCCCGGCTGAACGCGGTGGCGCGGGCCGAGCGCGCGGCGAACCCCAACACGCTGTATCTCTTCAACGGCGACATGCTGTCGCCCAGCCTGATTTCCGGCTTTGACCTTGGCCAGAACACCGTCGATTTCACCAATCTGGTGCCCTTTGACCTTGCCGTGCCGGGAAACCATGAATTCGACTTCGGCCCTGAGAACTTTTTCGAAAAGATGAAGGCGTCGAAATACCCCTGGGCGGCCATCAACATCACCAAGGCCGACGGTAGCCCGATCGAAGGGCTTGGCGGTGTAATGGTGAAAGAGGTGGGGGGGCTGAAGGTCGCGTTGATTCCGGTGGCGCAGGATACCAGCCCCGAAGTCTCTTCGACCGGCGATCTGAAGTTCGGCCCGACTGTCGACATGGCGGTCGAGGCCGCGAAAGCCGCGCGCGAGGCGGGGGCCGATATCGTCGTCGGCGTTGTCCAGACCAATATGGAAAATGACCGGGCGCTGATGGCCAGCCATGCCTTCGACGTGATCCTGTCGGGCGATGACCACACCTATGCCACTGCCTATGACGGGGTGACGGCCTATGTCGAAACCAGCGTCGACGCCCAGCTTCTGACCCCCATCGATCTGACGGTCGAGGTGGGCGAAAAGGATGGCAAGCGCACGATCAGCTGGACGCCGGCCTTCCGCTTTATCGACACGGCGACGGTGACGCCCGACCCCGAATCGCAGGCGCTGGCCGACAAGTTCACCGCCGACATGGATGCAACGCTGAACGTCGAGATCGGCACGACCGAAACCCTGATCGACAGCCGCCGCAATGTCGTGCGGACGGAAGAATCGACCATGGGCAATCTGATTGCCGATGCCATGCGCGCGGCGACCGGGGCGGATATCGCGATCATGAACGGCGGCGGCATCCGGGGTGATCGCACCTATGACGCCGGTGCCAAGCTGACCCGGCGCGACATCCTGACCGAACTGCCCTTTGGCAATGTGACCGTTGTCACCGAACTGCCCGGATCGCAGGTTCTGGCCGCGCTGGAAAACGCGGTCAGTCAGGTGGAAAAGGGCGCCGGCCGCTTTGCCCAAGTTTCGGGCCTGACCTTTGCCTTTGACGCCGCGGCCGAACCCGGCAGCCGCGTGTCCGAGGTGATGGTGGGCGGTGCGCCGCTGGAGGCGGACAAGACCTATAGCGTTGCGGTCAATGACTATATCCTGGGGGGCGGTGATGGCTTTGCGGCCCTTGGCGGCGGCAAGATCGTCACCGGCACGGGCGGCGGGCAGCTGGTTGCCAATGACGTGATGGCCTATGTCGAAAAGCTGGGCACGGTGAAGCCGGCCGTCGAGGGCCGCATCCGCAAATTGGGCCAGTGATTGGACAGGGGGCGGGTTTTTTCCCGCCCCCGCTTGAGCCTGCCGCGCGGCGATGTTATCTAATGGTCAGCGCGGGTGTTGTGTAATGGTAAGACCCTAGCCTTCCAAGCTAGAGACACGGGTTCGATTCCCGTCACCCGCTCCAAATTCCACGTCATTTTTTTGCGCTCGATGGCTTAGGCTTATTGAGGCACTTTGTGATCACAAGCCAACCCACGCGGCACACGACCCTTCTCAAAGGCAACCTCCATCCCCGCCGAAGCCGTGCAGAGATGTGGGGAGGATCAGAAGGAAGTCCGGGGGGCTGTTTTCCCGAGCATCGGATGCCCTGTGGGAACCGAAGGACCGCGCAGCGAAACTGCCCGGCCAGCGCCTGAGCGCAAGGGACTTCGACCGTCAGGTCGCGGGATGAGGTCCGTCCGGGGAACGGGGAACTCTGGCCCCCGGGCGTTTCGTGCAACAGCGCCGCGACGGCCAGGAAACGGCATGGCGTCCTCAACAGCCTGATCGCGGACGGAACCTGCTTCCGAGAGGTTCAGCCAGCTGAATAAAGTTGCCGGCAATCCCGGGACGGTTCAGAGGCCACGAAACGATTGACAGGCGAAGATCACTCAGCCCTTCCCCTCCAGATACCGCCGCTTGGCCTCTTCCTGCCGCTCAAACTCCCGCACCATCCCCTCAATCGCCACCTCATCCGACTTGTCGGCATAGCGGAATTCGCTGTCGGCATAGCGGTTGATTTCCTGCACCACCATGTCGACCGTGACCGGTGTCATCAGCCCGCGGATCATCGCCAGCTTGTCGTCATAGGGTTTGAACAGGAACAGATCGGGGTTCTCCAGCCACTCATCCGGTAGTTCGAAATCCATCGCCCGCACCTTCACGGCGTCGGTGATGTTCTTGATGGCACGTCCGGTAAACCGCGCATCGGCCAGCTGGATGGCCTTCAGATAGGCCCCGAGCTTGGCAATCGTGTCCAGGGGGCCGATCTCGGTCGCCACCTTGTCCCAGACCTTCACCAACCCCGCCTCATGGGGCCGGGAATGGCCCGTGAAGCTGGCGGCCACCGCTTTCTTGATCTCTTGCGCAGCGAAAAGGTCGTGGTCCCCAAGCGGGATATTGTGAGTCTTGCCCAGCAAAAGCGAAAGGATATCAATGTAATCCTCGCGGGTTTGCGGGCCGTCGACCAGAAACCGCGCACCGGCCCTTTGGCGCAGCGCATCGTCGACGTTTTCGGGGAAGTTCGAGAACATTCCGAAGGTGCAGTTCCCCCGCACCACGGTATTCGCCCCGGCAAAGGCCTGCATGAACACGGCCGTCACCTCTTGCTGGCCTGCGCTTGACTGGCGGTCGCCACGCTTGCCGGCCACCTGATCGATGTCGTCAATGGTGCCAAAGCCGATGACGGTCGGGTCCAGCACCGCGTCGATGAAGGCTTTGGCGTTCTGGCCCGATTTGCCCTGATAGCTGTCGATCTG